>CAZWLV010000100.1:0-5425 GCA_964634715.1 uncultured Lachnoclostridium sp.
CCGCCGAACTGGCTGATGATGATCTGAGCAGCTTTTGGATTTGTCTGATTGATCTTTACCGGATATTGTAATCTTTTTTCATAATTCCACATATACTAACATTCAACTCCTTCCCAAGGCCAAGGTTCATTTGCCCAACTCCACGGTGTACGGTCACTGACGGTATGATCAATGATCAGAGGAGCATAAAGATCTGCATATTCTTCTACAGCTTCCAGTCGTAATTTGCGATATTTCTGAAAATAAGCCAGTGCTTCTGTATCATACGGATGCGTATCTAAGAAAAGATTGGCTTCATTTACTGCAAAGCTGTACTGGTTGATCCGATCCAGAAGATTTTTTCGGGATGGTTTTGAAGAAGATGAAAGTACGGAAGTTCGATTCGCTGTTCCCATGTTGTTTGCAGAAACATTGGTGCGATAGGCATTTGAACAAGAGGTTTGCCGGTTTTCCATCATTTACAATTACCTCTCTTTCCACAAAATGGTTTATTCAGTTCAGGGAAGATCGTACCGGCACAAAGTGCCTGATCCAGATTATACGTCTGCCCGAAACGCTGCCATGGTACATAAGCCATTGCAATCGGGAATTGTCCAAGGGTATCCATGGAATTATTGAGTCTGCCATAATTCTGGCGTCTGCATTCATTCATGATAAAATCTCCTTTCAGATGTTCTCTTAATTATTGTATGAAAACATTCCAAATTCGACACAGGCAAATATTGCAACATTACAGAGAATCGGTTAGAATAGGTAGATAATGGTTGCGAAGAATGTTTTTAGCAGAAAAACGTTATTTTTTTATTATAGAAATGGAAAGATTTATGAAAAAACATGCCTATCTGATCATGGCTCATACACAGCCGGAACTTTTGAAAATATTATTGAAATTATTAGATGATGAACGAAATGATCTGTATATCCATATAGACAGCCGTGCAGAAAATTATCCGCTGAAAGAACTTGCGGATGAAGTAAAACATGCAGGCTGTATTTTTACGGAGAGAAGTAAAGTAACGTGGGGATCTTATTCTCAGATCAACTGTGAAATGATCCTGTTAAAAGAGGCAGTAAAAAAAGAACATGCGTATTATCACCTGCTTTCGGGAATGGATCTTCCGATCAAGACACAGGAAGAGATCTTTGCGTTTTTTGAAAAATACGAGGGTCTGGAATTTATCGATGAGGATCTTGAAGTGATCAGTGAAACAGCCCTTTCCAGAGTAAAATATGCACACAGATTTTTTGGAAGATCAGGAAGTATACAGGATATTTTAGGTGCATTAGAAACAAAATGCCAGAAATTAATGGGAATTGACAGAACCAAAAAGTATGGAGAAATTACATTTCAAAAAGGAAGAAACTGGTTCAGTATCACTCATGGACTGGCAAAATACGTAGTGGAACAGGAAGCATGGATCAGGGAAGTGTTTGCTCATTCCGTATGCGGTGATGAACTGTTTTTGCAGACTGTCGCAAGAAACAGTATGTATGCTGAAAAAATCTGTAATCCGAATACGATGCCTGAAATCCCGGATACCAGATACATTGACTGGAAACGGGGAAATAATAATAATCCGTATATTTTCAGAGAGACGGATGAAGAAGAATTAAGATCTGCAAACGCATTGTTTGCAAGAAAGTTTGATCTGACGGTCGATAAAAAGATAGTGGAGAATTTGTACAGAAATCTAAAATCTTCTGTATAAGAATGATAAAATGATGGATTATAAAATGTTAATGGATATGGCTGTGAAAGTAGGAGAATTGATGCTCAGCCATGGTGCAGAAGCTCACAGGGTAGAAGATACGGTTTATCGGATCTTAAAAACGGCAAATCTCCAGACAACGGAGGTATTTGTCATCATGACAGGGATGTTTGCGACACTGGCAGATCCTTCGATCGATACGATCACAGTGACAAAGCGTGTCCGCAGTCAGGGGAATAATTTAAAGCAGATCTGTTTTGCAAATGAAATTTCAAGACAATACTGTGAAGGAACGATCACTCTGGAAGAAGCTTATGAACTGATCTGCGAGGGATGCAGCTGGGAATATACCAGAAAAACAGGAATGTTTGGTGTGGTTTTGATCGTTGCCAGCTTCCCGTTGCTCGTAGGCGGAACTTTTTTGGATTGTGCGGTTGCTTTTTTAGCAAGTTTTGCGATCGCACTTGGCATTTATGGAGCAGGAAAATTAAAAATGCATCCGTTTTTAAAAGACCTGCTGGTTTCTTTTCTGGCAGGAGCAGTGTATCTTTTCTGGTATGAGATCATTCCGGTGCCGATCCATCAGGATGCGATCATCATTGCCTGTATCATGCCGCTGGTTCCGGGAGTTGCCATTACCAATGCGATCAGAGATACCTTAAACGGAGATTATGTATCCGGCACTGCAAGAGCGGTAGAAGCATTTATCAAAGCACTTGCGATCGCTCTGGGAGTTGGTATTAGTTTAATGCTGTTAGGAGGTACTTTGGTATGATCGCACAATTAATATCCGTATTTATCGGCGTGGTTGGCTTTGCTCTGATCTTGGAAGTACAGAAAAAATATCTTGTTTATTGCGGAATCGCAGGAACCGTCGGCTGGGCGGTATATTTAGCTGGTCAGCAGCTGCTGCCGGCAGGAAGTGTGTTTTTCAGTTCCTTTTGTATCGCTTTACTTTCACAGATTTTTGCAAGAAAATTAAAATGCCCGATCACCGTATTTTTGATTCCGGGAATCTATCCTTCAGTGCCGGGAGCAGGTATTTACAGAACTGTTTATTATCTGATCATCGGAGAATCGTCACTGGCAGCACATTATCTGATGCAGACATTAACGACAGCAGGAATGATCGCACTTGGAATCTATATGGTAGATATTTTATGGAAACTTGGAAAAGAAAATTGACATTGTTTTAGCACTTTACTATAATAAAGAAATTGATGGATATTGAGATTGGAGAATAAAAGATGAAAACAACGTTTGTAACAAAAGAACAGGTGGAAAAGATTGCAGAGAAATATCCGACACCGTTTCATTTATATGATGAAAAAGGGATCCGTGAAAATGTAAAAGCATTAAAAGAAGCATTTTCATGGAATCAGGGTTATAAAGAATATTTTGCAGTAAAAGCAACACCAAATCCATACCTGATCAAAATCTTAAAAGAATATGACTGCGGCTGTGACTGTTCCTCTATGACAGAACTGATGCTCTCAGAAGCGATCGGAGTGACAGGACATAATATCATGTTTTCTTCGAATGATACACCGCTGGAAGAATTTGCCTATGCAGAAAAACTGGGAGCGATCATTAATCTGGATGATATCACACACATCGATGTACTTGAAAAAACACTTGGGTACATTCCAAAGACGATCAGCTGTCGTTTTAATCCGGGCGGGATCTTTAAGATCAGCAATGATATTATGGATAATCCGGGGGATTCCAAATACGGAATGACTACAGAGCAGATCTTTGATGCATATAAGATCTTAAAAAGCAAAGGTGCTGAAAATTTCGGGATCCATGCATTTCTTGCAAGCAACACAGTGACCAATGAATATTATCCGATGCTGGCGAAAATCCTTTTCCAGCTGGCAGTGCAGCTGAAAGAAGAAACAGGTGCAGATATTAAATTCATCAACTTATCAGGTGGTATTGGCATTCCATACAGACCGGATCAGGAACCGAATGATATCAAAGTCATTGGCGAAGGTGTCCGCAAAGCTTATGAAGAAGTTATGGTACCTGCCGGAATGGGAGATGTAGCAATCTATACAGAGCTTGGACGTTACATGATGGGACCATATGGCTGTCTTGTAACAAAAGCGATCAATGAGAAACACACCCATAAAGAATATATTGGTGTAGATGCCTGTGCAGTGAACCTGATGCGCCCTGCAATGTATGGAGCATATCATCACATTACTGTTTTAGGAAAGGAAAACGAACCATGTGATCATAAGTATGATGTAACAGGTTCTCTTTGCGAAAATAATGATAAATTTGCCATCGACAGAATGCTTCCGGAAATTTCCATGGGAGATTATCTGGTGATCCATGATACAGGAGCACATGGGTTTGCCATGGGATATAATTATAACGGAAAATTAAAATCTGCGGAACTTCTTTTAAAAGAAGACGGCAGTGTGCAGATGATCCGACGTGCAGAAACACCAAAAGATTATTTTGCGACATTTGATTGTTTTGAAGAATTTGATTGTTTGACAAAAGAAATTTGAAGAATTAAATAATTAACAGGCTAACGCCTATAAATAGGGTAGAGGGAGAATAAATTTTCTCGCCCCTCCCATTGAACCGTACGTACGGGTCTCGTATACGGCTCTACAACTTATATTCCAACTTTAACTAAGTAATAGGATAAGGGATTTAGCAGACCAGCTCTATCTTTTATCCTATTTTCAAGTAAATCTTTACTAATGGTGAAATTCATCACACTCATTTCACATTTTCTGTACCATCCAAGCCTTGAGTTCACAACCTTGAAAATTTCTTCTTGATTACAAACTGTCTTATGCTTCCAGCTTAGATAACTTAGATTTCTGTAAATGGTCTTCAGTCGTTTTTATAAGAACAGGACTGACAAAACAGGCTGACCTTGCACAAAAATATAGCCACTCAATTTGTGCAAGTGTACATAACTCTTTTCAATTCTCCATCAACATCGTCCGGAGTTTCCAGATGTTTTGATCTGATTTTTAATATACATAAAGGAATGAGTAATTAAAAACTTTATAAAAGTCTTGCGTTTTAGTCGGTACCGAACTATACTGGTAATCAGTCGGTACCGACTAAATTTGCGTAAAGGTGGATTATATCATGGAATCAAAAATTATTATGGAATTGTTTTATGATGTCATGCATTTGATGAGAAAACATTCAAACGTGGCACTTGATTATCAGAATCCATATATCGGACAGTCAAAATGTCTTTATCAGCTCTCACAGACTGGTGAGATCAGTCAGCGAAAGCTCGCTGATATTCTGAATATCCGGGCAAATTCTTTAAGTGAAATGCTTTCAAAATTAGAACAAAAAGGATTTGTTACACGAACACAGTCTCAAACAGATAGGAGAACTTATCTGATTTCACTTACGAAAGAAGGTGAAAAAGAAGTGAACCGTGTGAGAATGACAAAAGCGGATTCTAATGCAGAATGTCTGGATTGTCTTACAGCAGAGGAAAAAGAACAGTTCTACCATATTCTGAAGAAAATGCATTCTCATTACACTAAGGATAAGAGTAGAGAAACAGCAAATGGAAAGGAATGATCAGATTATGCAGCAATTATCAAAAGAAAACAGCCTTGGAACTGCAAAAGTAACAAGTCTGATTGCAAAATATGCCTTCCCGGCGATTATGGCGAATCTGGTGGGTGCGTTTTATAATATTGCAGACCAGATATTTATCGGTC
>CAZWLV010000101.1:0-5374 GCA_964634715.1 uncultured Lachnoclostridium sp.
TATAGCAAACAGAATAAAATTATTTATAGAGCGAAAACAATAAAGTTTACTTGAACAATAAAGCATAAAATTTTAAAATTTAATAGCAAAAAAGTGTTAAATTTTGCTTATTTTATTTAAAGAAGTATTGAATTATAGGTTAAATTTTATTTTTTAGCAAATACTACACTAAATTAAATTTGCTTATTTTACGAAAAAAGTATTGAATTATTTATAACACGAGTGATCATTAAAATTAAAAAAATTTAGATGATCTGTAAGAAAAGAGAGTAACATGGGAAGATTAAACGAATTAGAACAAAAGATAGGTTACAGATTTCAGGATTTTTCTTACTTAGAACATGCCATGCGTCACAGCTCTTTCTGCAATGAACAGAAAATGAACCGACTTTCTAACAATGAACGTTTGGAATTTTTGGGAGATGCAGTGTTAGAGCTTGTTACCAGTGAATTTTTGTATACCACTTATCCGAAAATGCCGGAAGGAGAGGCAACAAAAAAACGTGCCAGTATGGTGTGTGAGCAGTCTTTGGCACTTTGTGCAAAGGAAATCGATCTCGGAAAATATCTTTATCTTGGAAAAGGCGAGGAACTGACAGGAGGAAGAGAGAGAGCTTCTGTAACTTCTGATGCAATGGAGGCACTGATCGGTGCGATTTATTTGGATGGTGGTTTTACTAGTGCAAAAGAGTTTATTGAAAAATTTGTGCTGAATGGAATTGAAGAAAAACAGCTCTTTTATGATAGTAAGACTACATTTCAGGAAATGATGCAGAGCATTAATTCTGAACCGATCCATTATGAACTGGTCAGCGAAGAAGGACCGGATCATTGTAAGACATTTTCTGTGGAACTTTTTGTCGGAGAAAGACTGGCAGGAAAGGGAACCGGAAAATCAAAGAAGAATGCCGAGCAGGCAGCGGCATATGATGCCATCATGAAATTGAGACATTAGGTGAGATATGTATTTAAAAAGTATTGAAGTACACGGGTTTAAGTCTTTTGCCAATAAGATCGTGTTTGATTTCCATAACGGGATCACTGGGATCGTAGGTCCAAACGGGAGTGGAAAAAGTAATGTTGCCGATGCGGTACGCTGGGTACTGGGAGAGCAAAGAGTCAAGCAGCTGCGTGGTGCCAATATGCAGGATGTTATTTTTTCCGGTACGGAAAACAGAAAGCCCCAAGGGTATGCATTTGTGGCGATCACACTGGATAATGCAGATAAACAGCTTCCGGTGGATTATGAAGAAGTAACGGTTGCCCGAAGACTTTACCGTTCTGGAGAAAGTGAATACCTGATCAACGGAACCGTATGCCGTCTGAAAGATGTTCAGGAAATGTTTTATGATACCGGTATTGGTAAGGAAGGATATTCCATCATCGGACAGGGACAGATCGACCGGATCTTAAGTACAAAACCGGAAGAAGCAAGAGAACTTTTTGATGAAGCGACCGGAATCGTAAAATATAAAAAGAGAAAAAAGAGTGCGGAAAAGAAGCTGGAAGAAGAAAAACAGAATCTTCTCCGTGTGAATGATATTCTGACAGAGCTGGAAAAGCAGCTGGGACCTTTAAAAAGACAGTCTGAAACAGCAAGGGAATATTTGAAAAAAAGAGATACCTTAAAAGTATATGATGTGAATCTGTTTTTAATGGAAATGGATCGGATCAAACAGGTACATAAAGATCTGGAAGAAAAGACAGTGATCGTACAGAATGATTTTGAAGATTCTAAGAAAGTGTATGAAAACTGCAAACTGGAATATGAGCAGATCGAAAAAGAGATTGATAGTTTAAATGCCGGAATTGAAGAAAAGAAGACGGCATTGACAGAAAATGCATTACAGAAGAAACAGTATGAAGGTCAGATTGCAGTTTTAAAGGCACAAAATACTTCAGCGGTTGATAATGACAAGCATTTGGAAAATCGTAAAGAAGCAATTTTACGGGAACTTTCAGAAAAGGAAGAACAAAAAGCCGGATTTTTGAAAGAAAAAGAAAAACTGGACGGACATCTTCTGGAAATGCAGGAAGTGCTTACCGATGCCGAAGAAACACTGGAAAGTGTACAGCAAAGGATCCGTGATCTGAATCACAGTATTGAACATTGTAAGAATGAGATCATTTTACTGTTAAACGAAAGAGCTTCTACGAAGGGAAAGGTTCAGCGTTATGATACGATGCTGGAGCAGGTGCAGATCCGTAAAGCAGAAGTTAGTTCGAAAATTTTGTCGATCAAGACAGAAGAAAGTGAAAATGATACCGGATTTGCTCAGGCGAAAGAAGTATTTGATGCAGTAAATGAAACGATCCGCGGATATAGTTCTCAAAAGGAAGCAACGGAACAGGAAATTGACGGTTACGTAAAAGAGTTAAGAGAACTGAACCGGCTTTTGGAGATTGGTCAGAGTGCTTATCACAGAGAGGCTTCCCGTCTGGAATCTTTAAAAAATCTGACAGAGCGATATGATGGATATGGAAATTCCATCCGTAAGGTAATGGAACAAAAGAAGAATCAATCCGGAATTTTGGGAGTTGTGGCAGATCTGATCAAAGTGGGAAAAAATTATGAGATTGCGATCGAAACAGCACTTGGCGGAAGTATCCAGAATATCGTAACGGATCATGAACAGACGGCGAAAGCAATGATCCAGTATCTGAAACAAAACAAGCTGGGACGTGCGACATTCCTTCCTTTGACTTCGATCAGAGGAAATCAGGTGTTCCACAGAGAAGAAGTATTAAAAGAGACCGGTGTGATCGGTGTCGCTCATACACTTGTAAAAACGGAGCCAAGATATGAAGTTCTTGCCAGATATCTTCTGGGACGGACATTGGTAGTGGATCATATCGATCATGCCATTGCTTTGCAGAAAAAATATGATCAGACGCTTCGGATCGTCACATTGGAAGGGGAATCTTTGAATCCGGGCGGTTCCATGACCGGTGGTGCGTTTAAGAATAACAGCAATCTTTTAGGAAGACGGCGTGAGATCGAAGAACTGGAATCCAGCGTAAAACAGCTCTTACAGGATATGGAAGAGCATAAAGAAAAGGTGGAATCCGTAAAGAGCAAACGTACCGCATGTTATGCGGCATTAGATGAGATCAATGAAAAGCTTTCTAAAGAATTTGTCAAGCAGAATACAGCGAAAATGCAGGTAGATCTGTACCAGCAGAAGAAACAGGAATTTGCAGGAAATTTATCCAAATTACAGAGTGAACTGCGGGAATTAGAAAATCAGGTACAGGAGATCAATGCAAACCGTAAGGAAATCGCAGCAGAGCTGGAAAATTCCGGAATCAGGGAAAAGGCGAATGAAGTAAGCATTTCCAGATATCAGGAAGAATTGGCAGAATATCAGGCAAAGGAAACGGAAGCGAAAGAAGAAGTAGAAGCACTTCATCTGCAGGAAGCTTCGTTTAAGCAGAAAAAAGAGTTTGTTCTGGAAAATCTTCAGCGTATTCGAGAAGAGTTTGAACGCCTGAAAGAGGAAGAAGAAAACCTTGCAAAGACCATGGAGCATTCCAAGGAAGATGCACAGGCAAGAGAAAAAGGTATTTCTGATCTTCAGGAACAGATTGAAAAACTTACGGAAGAAACTGCTGAGACAGAAAAAGAAAAAGCCGGACTGGAAGAGAAGAAAGAAGCACTTCTTTTGAAAAATAAAGACTTTTTTGAGAAAAGAGAGCATTTGTCTGACCGGATCAGTGAACTGGATAAAGAGCTTTACCGGCTTGGAGCACAAAAAGAGAAGCTGGAAGAAACAGAAGAAAATTTCGTAAATTATATGTGGGAAGAATATGAGCTGACGCATCATGAAGCACTTCCTTTGAAAGATGAGCAGTTTAGAGACCGTCAGGAGTTAAAGAAAGATATTTCGAAGCTCAAGGAAGAGATCAAACAGCTCGGTAATGTCAACATTAATGCGATCGAAGATTATAAAGAAATCTCAGAACGATATGAATTTATGAACCAACAGAGAAACGATCTGGTAGAGGCAGAAGAAATGCTTCATAAGATCATCGATGAACTTGATGATGGCATGAAAACACAGTTTACGGAAATGTTTGCAAAGATTCAGGTAGAATTTGATAAAGCATTTAAAGAACTGTTTGGAGGCGGAAAAGGAACGCTGGAACTGATCGAGCCGGAAAATATTTTAGAGACCGGAGTACGGATCATTTCCCAGCCGCCGGGCAAAAAACTTCAGAACATGATGCAGCTTTCCGGCGGTGAAAAAGCGTTGACGGCGATCGCACTGCTTTTTGCGATCCAGAACCTGAAACCATCACCGTTCTGTCTTCTGGATGAGATCGAAGCGGCGTTAGATGATTCGAATGTAGGAAGATTTGCAAATTATCTGCATAAACTTACAAAAAATACCCAGTTTATCGTGATCACACACAGACGAGGTACCATGGCGGCGGCTGACAGGCTTTATGGTATTACCATGCAGGAGAAAGGTGTTTCTGCACTGGTATCGGTAAATCTGATCGCAGATGATCTGGATCAGTGATCATAGCGGGATGCCGGATCCAAAAAGATGTCGGCATCTTGAAATAACATCAGATAGAGTTTGATAAAAATAAAAGGAGAATGAAAAAATGGCAGGAGAGAAGAAAGGATTTTTCAGACGGCTTGCGGAAGGACTGACAAAGACCAGAGATAATATTGTCGCAGGAATTGATTCGGTTTTTCATGGTTTTTCATCGATCGATGATGATTTTTATGATGAGATTGAAGAAATCCTTGTTATGGGAGATATCGGGATCAATGCTACGACAGCAATCATCGAAAATCTGAAAAGAAAAGTAAAAGAACAGCATATTAAAGAACCATCAGCATGTAAAGAACTGCTGATCAGCAGCATCAAAGAACAGATGCGTGTAGAAGAAACGGCATATCGTTTTGAAAATGAAACATCGGTGGTGCTGGTGATCGGTGTTAATGGGGTAGGAAAAACAACATCCGTAGGAAAACTTGCCGGTAAATTAAAAGATCAGGGCAAAAAGGTTGTTCTTGCGGCAGCAGATACTTTCCGTGCGGCAGCCAGCGAGCAGCTGACAGAATGGGCAAACAGAGCAGGTGTTGATATCGTTTACGGCGGCGAGGGAGCAGATCCGGCGGCAGTCGTATATGACGGTATTGCAGCAGCAAAAGCAAGAAAAGCAGATGTCCTTCTCTGTGATACGGCAGGAAGACTTCATAATAAAAAGAATCTTATGGAAGAACTTCGAAAGATCAACAAGATCATTGACCGTGAATATCCGGAAGCTTTTAAAGAAACGCTGATCGTTTTAGACGGAACGACCGGACAGAATGCACTGGAACAGGCAAGACAGTTTAAAGAAGTTGCTGATGTGACAG
>CAZWLV010000102.1:0-5328 GCA_964634715.1 uncultured Lachnoclostridium sp.
AAAAAAGTATACCCTCTGACGAAAGTATACTTTTTTGATCATTATTCATTTCGAAGTGCTGATAACGCTGATAACTTCATTGCCCGAAGTGCCGGCATCAATCCTGCCAGCATACCGATCACCACTGCAAATACCAGTGCCACAAGCACCAGCCATGGCGGAATATAAGAAATACTTCCTCCATAACTTTCTCCAAGCATCGTATTGATCAATGCTGAGATTCCATAACTTAAGATCAGCCCTGCTGCACCGCCGCCTAATCCGATAAATGCGGCCTCCATCAGAAAGAGATCTCTTATCCTTCCCAGACTGCATCCCAGTACTTTCATAATACCGATTTCTTTCGTTCTTTCATAGATCGACATCATCATCGTATTGGCAATTCCGATCGCTGCTACAAATAACGATACGGCACCGATCCCGCCAAGAACCGCCTGAATCATACCAAGCTGTTCCTGAGACTGTTCGATCCATTCTGCATTACTGTAAGCAGAATATCCCATATCCGTAATCTGCTTCTGTACTTCCAAAACATTATCTAACTCATCTACATTGACATAGATTTCATTATAAAACCATTCTTTATAAGGTTTGCCGTTAGAATTCGTCGGCTGTCCCGGAATACTGCTGTTTTTAAATATCTTTTTTAACTGTGTCTTGAGTGCATCGATATTACAATACGCATACCAGCTGAATTCATTATAATCTTCTGTACCGCCTGCTACGATTCCCGTAGACGGATACATATATTTCTTTGGCTGCTGGATCGGATTTCCAAACTCATCTGTACCGCCGCCCTGAGAATTCCAGTAAGCATCTGTATCCATGATAAAAAAGATCGGATCATTGGCAAGATCTACATCTGCGGTCTCACCTGTTCCATAAAAATATTCATATGTTTTTGCGTTATAGAAATCCATGATCACCTGATTTCCATATAAAAATTCCAGATTATCCGGATCTGTAGGAAGGGAAGCACCTTCACTCAACGGAATATTCATCTTTTCTAACGCTTCAATGGACATTGCCCTGATGTTCAGATAGCATTCATATACACCGACTTTCAGGATCGGATTGATCGAAAGCACTGGAGAAACCAGTTCCACGTGAGCAATATTTTTGATATTTTCCACCGTAGTATCCGTAAGTTTTCCCTGTGTAGGATCTATACCGGAAGATCCTGAGGAATCATCAATCATGCCGCTTCCCTCATAGACTGTAATCGTCGTCAATCCACCGCTCTTTTCGTATTGCTCCATGGTAGATTTACTAAGTCCCAGTCCCAAAGAGATCATAACAACGATCGATGCTGTTCCGATGATCACACCCAAAACGGTCAGAAATGTACGAAGCTTTCTGCGCCAGAGATTTGAAGCACTCATTCTGAGCAAATCGATAAATCTCATTTTCTGCCTCCTATTGTTTCGTTCCCTTTTCCTGTGTGATATCAATTTCCGGAAGATCTACATCATCCAGCTCGATCTCTTCTATATCCAGTCCTTCTGCACTTCGTTTTTCTTCTGCCGGAACTTCTTTTAATGTTTCTGTTTCCTGCATCTGTTCTTCTTCCAAAAGTTCGATACTTTCTAATTCTTCTGCTTCCTGAAGTTTTGCCTTTTTCTGTTTCTTCATTTTTAATACAACTACAATGATCACTATAATAAGAACAACGATCAGCAGGATCGCCCAGATCGGGAATCCTTTGCTTTCTTCTTCCATACCATCCATCATAGGATCATCATAGAACGTATCATCATAAAACGGTTCGCTGACAAAAAGGTTCATAGACTGTTCAAGGACAGCTTCTTTTCCCTCTTCATCTTCATAAGTGATCAGGATCTTGACTGTACCATCATCTGTGGTTGCTGCCTGTGCCGTAAGATATGCATCGACATTTCCAGTTGCTCCCGGTTCCATATTTCCGATAAATGTATCTCCGCCGCTGACAGAATCTGCTTCAAACTTCACATTGACATTATACAGCTTTGTTTTTCCTACATTATAAATACTGAACATCACATTGGCTTCATTACCGATCTCTACACTTTCCGGCATCAGCGTAATACTGCTGATATCAACTTTTGGCTCCTGCTTGATCGGTACAGAAACACTGGCTGTTTCCGTATAAGAATTGGCACTGCTGTCCTCGTATTCCATATTTACCGTCACAACATATGGTTTCTGAGCCAGATCTGCTTTTGACTTTAATTCGATCGTAATACTCTTTGAAGAGTCTGCCGGAATCCTGTCTACATAAATCGTGCTGGAACCTGCTGTCGGTAAAAATGCAGAATACGTATTATTTGCATCGGTTCCTTCCTGTGTTCCCTGAATATCGAAAAGCATGTTGGAAACCGCTGTCTGCTTTGATGTATTTTTCAGATTCAATGTCAGTTTAAACGTATCGCCGGCATAAACTTCCTCCGGTGTTGTCGTAAATCCTGTTACGATCACACGCGGTGTCGATGTTTTTCCATCTTCATTCGTTTCTTTTGGAGTTACTCCATTTACCTGTACATAATAATCCAGTACAACAGAATTTTTCGTTCCATCTGCTTCATTATAGGTAATATTGAATGTCAATTTTGTATAGCCGGTAATGGCATCGCTTCGTGTTTTCAGATCCCAGCGGAAGGTACATTTTCTCGTCACTACATCTTTGCCGGAATTTTCTCCTTCCAAGACATTGCATACCTGCGAATAATCCGTCTTGGAAATCTCAAACGGCCACTCTGCCACTTCACTGCTAAGTACCGGTGTGATCACTACGTTCGTAACGTTGGTATCTCCCAGATTTACCAAAGGAACAGCGATCGTACAGCTCTGTCCTGCATTTGCAATGGTCGTATCATATTCTTTTCCGCCCACAATGATATTGCTGTTGGTTGTGATCGTTTCCGGCTGTTCCGGTGTTGTCGTATCAGAAGAAGTTTCTTTTCCTGCTTTGATCTTATCTAATTTTGTTTTTGCTGTTGCAACACAATTTGTGATCCCTGATGCACTTTGGAGCATCGGATTCTTTTTATCTGTAAATTTACCTACATTCGGTGCTGCTTTCGCCGGTGTATATTCATATCCTAATTGTTTTGCTGCTGTTTTTAACGCATCATCTGCTTCTTTTTTCTCTTTTTCCGTAATTTCTAATGTAATATAATAATCATTTAATTCTACGATCGCTTCATTTAAAAGTGTTTCAAAGCTTTTTCCCGTAGTTTCCTCTTGTCCGCCGTCTGCTGACTGAGACGTTGTCTGTGTCGTTTCAGCTGCACTTACATTCAGATTTCCTGACGGTACTGCCAGCATCGCACATAATAATAAAATTGCCAGTTTTTTCATCACACATCTTCTCCTTTTCTGTTTTCTTCTATCTGAACGATCTTTCCATCGATAATATGAAAAATCCGATCTGCAAAACTTGCCAGATGGTCATCATGCGTAACCATTACCAGTGTCTTTTTCTGTTCTTTTACAACCTTCTGCATCATATTCATAATATCTCTTGACGTATTCGAATCCAGATTTCCTGTCGGTTCATCTGCAAAAATAATTTCCGGATCCACGATCAATGCTCTTGCCACTCCGACTCTCTGCTGCTGACCGCCTGACATCTCATTTGGTTTATGCTTTTTATGTTCCGGCAGCCCTACAAGCTCCAGCAGCCGGGCTGCTTTCTGGAGTCTGCTCTTTTTATCTTCCCCACGAAATACCAGCGGCAATGCTACATTCTCTTCTGCGGTCATCGTCTGGAGCAGATTAAATGACTGAAAAATAAAACCTACATGATCTCTTCGAAATTTAACCAGCTGGCTTTCATTCATTTTTTCAATATGTTCTCCGCGAATGACCACCTGTCCCTTGGTAGGCTTTTCCAAACCTGCCAGCATATTCAGCATCGTCGATTTTCCGGAACCGGAAGTACCTACGATTGCACAGAATTCTCCTTCATAAATATCCAGACTTACGCCATTCAATGCATGAACTTTATTTTTTCCAATCGAATAAACCTTATGAAGATTCCGAACCTGAATGACCGGTCTTCTATTTGATTCCAAAATTCTGTCCTCCCATTTTTCACTTGAAACATATGATTCAGGATTCCAAAAAACATATTATTTTTTCAGCAAAAACACCGTTCCTGAAGCCCTCGTTTCCTTATGCTAAGATAATCATAATCTAAAAAAAGTTTGACGTATAGAGAAATCTTTCCAAATAATTTCTTAAGAAATTATGAACATTATTTTCCCTTTATTCATCAAACTTTTTAAAGGATTCTCTAATTAAATTTCCAATTCCATTCCTGTATACAACTGCTCGATCCGCTCGCCCAGTTTCTCTTTCAAAATACCGTAAGCCTCTTCTCCGGTACAATGTCCCGTAATGATCTTTTCAACTCCCAGATCTTTGATCCGGTCTGCCAGATCCTCCACTTCCTCTTTAGAAAGTTTACTTAAATGAAGTCCTCCGATATAAGCATAGATTTCTTTTTCAGGAAATGTTGCCTGTATTTCATTGATGATATTATCCGGTCCGCCATGAGAACAACTGTTAAAGATGACAAGACCTTTCTCCGTATCAAACACCAGACTTTGTTCATGTGCAAAATCATCCGGAAACATCTTTCCATGATCCTTTACAAAAAGTTTCACTCTTTTTGCGATCCTTTCTAACCCTAACGTTTTATGCGGGATCAGATAAACGCCTTCTAACAGCTGATGATCCCCTTCCACATAAACAATTCTTTCTGCATAATTTTCCAATGTTCCCGGCTGGATCCCATTATATCGATATCTGAAAAAATTCTTCTTTCCATAACAGTTTTCTCCGGTTCCTTTTCTGAGATAAAAATCAGCCTTTGTATTTTCCGCAAAAAAAGTCGGCATGCCGTCTGCATGGTCATAATGAGCATGAGACAATACACCATACTCAACTTCCTGTAAATAAACTCCCATCTTTTTTGCATTTGCTGCAAAATTACCGCTCTTACCGGTATCCAGCAAAATTTTATGTCCGTTATATTCAATATAAAAAGACAATCCCCACTCATTTATCAATTCATTTCTTGTAAGATTATCAATCAAAACCTTTACGATCATATCATACCCCTTACCCGATTTCTAACTAATCACAAACTGCTGCTTTTGCCTAAACTCACAGTCTAAATCCAATGGATTGACCGCAGCTTTTTTCAATCTGTCCAAACATTACACAGTCTGTTTTTCTATATTCTATTTTATTTTTACTTTTCACCGGATCCAGTAACCTGTGCAACTGGATCCAAACTTTTTATTATTCACGATTTTTTACCGTGATTATTAGATCACGATTCGC
>CAZWLV010000103.1:0-5313 GCA_964634715.1 uncultured Lachnoclostridium sp.
AATATAGCAGAAAAGCATTAGAAAAGCAACTTGGGAAAATTTTCTTGACGGAAAAACAAAGCAGAGTTAAGATAAACCTAATCAATTTACAGCATTAACGTGATAAAAAGCAGAAATGTTTTGCCGATACACAGGCTTCCTGTGTACAATAGCAGATTTTTTGTTAAGGCAATGAGAAAATACAGCGTAAGATGCCGCTGTAAAAGAGGAAGAAAGGAAGATGCTTATCATGGAAAAGAAAAATATTGACTGGGGTAATCTTGGATTTGGTTACGTTCAGACGGAACAGAGATTTGTAGCAAATTATAAAAACGGAGCATGGGAAGAAGGCGTTTTGACAACAGATGCCAATGTTACCATCAATGAATGTGCAGGAGTTCTTCAGTATGCACAGACCTGTTTTGAAGGGATGAAAGCCTATACGACAGAAGACGGACGTATCGTTACATTTCGTCCGGATCTGAATGCAGCCCGCATGAAGGACAGTTGTGAAAGACTGCAGATGCCGGTATTTCCGGAAGACCAGTTTGTAGAAGCAGTCTGTAAAGTAGTAAAAGCAAATGCAGCTTATGTGCCGCCGTATGGTTCCGGTGCAACATTATATTTAAGACCATATATGTTTGGTTCTAATCCTGTCATCGGAGTAAAGCCGGCAGATGAGTATCAGTTCCGTATTTTTGCAACACCGGTTGGCCCGTATTTTAAAGGCGGAGTAAAACCGCTGACGATCCGTGTATGTGATTATGACCGTGCTGCACCACATGGAACCGGACATATCAAAGCAGGATTAAACTATGCAATGAGTCTGTATGCCATCGTAGATGCACATGAGCAGGGATATGATGAAAATATGTATCTGGATTCCGCTACCAGAACTTATGTAGAAGAAACAGGAGGAGCAAATTTCCTCTTTGTAACGAAAGACGGAAAGGTTGTGACACCAAAATCCGATACGATCCTGCCTTCGATCACACGCCGTTCTTTAATGTATGTGGCGAAAGAGTATCTTGGTCTTGAAGTAGAAGAACGACAGGTTGCACTGGAAGAAGTAAAAGATATGGCAGAATGCGGTTTGTGCGGTACTGCGGCAGTGATCTCACCGGTTGGAAAGATCGTAGACCATGGAAAAGAGATCTGTTTCCCAAGCGGCATGACAGAGATGGGACCGGTAACGAAAAAATTATATGAAACATTGACAGGAATCCAGATGGGACGCATCGAAGCTCCGGAAGGATGGCTGAAAGTGATTGAATAATCGATCGGAAAACTGTTTGTGAATCTGAAAAAGAAAGTGTATACTAAGAAATAGAGAAAAAGGGATTGTTTGAGAAAGTAAAGTTACCGTAAACAAATAATCCCAATACAGATGACAACAGGAGGCTACAAATGATTTTTAATGATTTTCAGGATAAAAATCTGTCACGTCTTGGATTTGGTGCGATGCGTCTTCCGGTAGATGAGACAGGAAAGATTGATGAAGCACAGGTTACGGAAATGGTAGCATATGCCATGGAACATGGTGTCAACTATTTTGATACGGCATATCCTTATCATGATGGGGATTCGGAACGTGTGATGGGACGGGTGCTTGGAAAATATCCGAGAGAAAGTTATTATCTGGCAACAAAATATCCGGGACACCAGATCTTATCAGATGGATATGATCCTTCCGTGATCTTTGAAGAACAGCTGGAAAAATGCGGTGTAGAATATTTTGATTTCTATCTGCTGCATAATGTTTACGAAAAATCCATTGAAACGTATCTTGATCCGCAGTGGGGGATCATTGAGTATTTTAAAGAACAGAAGAGACTGGGAAGGATCAAACATCTGGGATTCAGCAGTCATGCTCATGTGGATACTTTAAAAAGATTTCTGGATGTCTGTGGGGATGATATGGAATTTTGTCAGATCCAGTTAAATTATCTGGACTGGACATTGCAGAATGCAAAAGAAAAATATGAACTTCTGACAGAACGTGGAATACCTGTATGGGTTATGGAACCGGTCAGAGGCGGAAAACTGGCAAATCTTCCGGAAACGGATGAAAAGAAATTAAAGGAATTAAGACCGGAAGAATCCGTTGCTTCATGGGGATTTCGTTTTCTTCAGGAACTGCCGAATGTAAAGATGGTCTTAAGCGGAATGTCCAATATGGAACAGATGAAGGACAACGTAAAGACATTTTCGGAATACAGACATCAGACAGCAGAAGAAACAAACCTGTTGTTAGATATTGCAGAAGGAATGAAAAATTCTGTTCCGTGTACCGGATGCCGTTACTGCTGTGCAGGATGTCCGATGGAACTGGATATCCCGATGCTGTTAAGCGTTTATAATGAGATCCGGTTTGCACCGGTAGTAAATTCTGTGATGCGGATCGAATTTATGGAAGAAGATAAAAAGCCGTCTGCCTGTGTAGGCTGTGGTCAGTGTACACAGATCTGTCCGCAGGAGATCGATATTCCGGCAGCAATGCTTGATTTTGCAGAAAGACTGGAGAAGATGCCAAGCTGGGCTGAGATCTGCCGTCAGAGAGAAGAAGCAGCAAAAAAGAACTCATAGATCAAAAGTGATACTTAAATCCCTGTGCAGTAATTGTGCAGGGATTATTTTCTAAAAAAATACAGGATGTTTGAATGAATGTATTTGTCGGCTGCTGAATCATTCTTTTACGCAGCAAATCAGCAAGTGATTCACTGCTGTCTGTACAGTAACATATAACTAAAAACTTGTGTGGAAAATTTGAAAATAAACTTGACAAATAAGGATCTCCATGATAATCTCTAAAAGAAGTTAGAAATAACTAACTCAAAAAAACAAGAGCGAAAGCTCTATATTTTTTAAATACGGGTTAGATAAAACTAACCAAAAATACGAAAGATAAGCGGAGGGAAAAATTGGAAAAAAAGATCATTGAACATTGTGCCCCTACATTAGCAGGATTGAAAACAGCAAATATGTTTACAGATACATTTACTTCGATGGAAGAATTACAGGAAAAACTGAAAGAAATAAATGAAATGCTGAATAAAAAAGGTGTTTTTGCGAAAATCATAAAGATAAGAGAAAACAGGGCATTGATCTACGTTTACAGAAAAGAACGGCTTCAGAAAGATCTGAAAAAGGAAGGTGTCTGGGAGCTGCTGCGGCAGTATGGCTATGCAGACTGTGAACTTTCAAACTGTCTGGAACATTTAAAAAGCCGTTTAGAAAAATATGAATGTTTTCCTCACGAGATCGGTGTGTTTTTAGATTACCCTTTGGAGGATGTTTTAGGTTTTATCCGCCATGGTGGTAAAAACTGCAAATGCTGCGGAATCTGGAAGGTTTACAGCAATGAATGTGAAACTCAGCAGTTATTTGCAAGATTTAAAAAGTGTACGTATGTATACAGAAAAGTGTTTGCAAGGGGCAGAACCCTTACGCAGCTTACAGTTGCAGCATAAATTAATACAGGTAAAGGAAGGTAAAAAGAGATGAAAGCAGCAGTCGTATATTGGAGCAGTACGGGAAATACAGAAGCAATGGCAAATGAAGTAGCCAAAGGAGCTAGAGAAGCAGGGGCGGAAGTAACTCTGATCGAAGCAGATGCATTTTCGGAAGCTCAGGTCAGTGAGTATGATGCATTGGCATTTGGATGCCCGGCAATGGGTGATGAAGTTTTGGAGGAAACAGAGTTTGAACCGATGTTTGAGTCCTGTGAAGATAAACTTGCAGGAAAACAGGTCGTTCTTTTTGGATCTTATGGCTGGGGAGACGGTCAGTGGATGAGAGATTGGGAAGAACGCTGTAAATCTAAAAATATCCAGTTAAAAGCAGATGGTTTGATCTGTCAGGAAATGCCGGATGATGCAGCTTTGGAAGAATGCAGAAATCTCGGAAAAGCACTTGTTGAATAAGCTGTTTATCAAAAATGAAAAAGAAGAGTCATTCGTTATATGCGGATGGCTCTTTTTGTGCAAAAAATACTTTTATGAAGAGTAAATATGAGATAAAATATGATTTATCAGAAAGAAATAATATGCGGAGGAGGACAGCTTATGGCTATGCAGAATTATTCAGGGGAAAAAGATTTACAGTATCATTTACAGATCCGGCCGGGAGATGTAGGGCGTTATGTGATCTTACCGGGAGATCCGAAAAGATGTGCAAAGATCGCAGAACATTTTGAGGATGCGAAGCTGGTTGCTGACAGCAGAGAATATGTCACCTATACCGGTTTTTTAGAGGGAGAAAAAGTCAGTGTGACATCGACGGGAATCGGCGGGCCATCGGCTTCGATCGCTATGGAAGAGCTTGTACTTTGCGGTGCAGATACGTTTGTCCGTGTGGGAACCTGTGGAGGGATCGATCTGGAAGTAAAAGGCGGTGACGTTGTAGTTGCGACCGGTGCGATCCGTATGGAAGGAACCAGCCGGGAATATGCACCGATCGAATTTCCGGCGGTAGCAGATCTGGAAGTGACCAATGCACTGGTAAAAGCCTGTAAGACACTGGGCGTGACCTATCATACAGGCGTTGTTCAGTGTAAGGATGCTTTTTATGGTCAGCATGTGCCGGAACGGATGCCGGTAAGTTATGAACTCTTAAATAAATGGGAAGCATGGAAACGTTTAGGGTGTAAAGCATCAGAAATGGAATCAGCAGCACTGTTTATCGTGGCAAGTCATTTGAGAGTCCGCTGCGGCTCTGATTTTCTTGTAGTTGGAAATCAGGAAAGGAATGCACTTGGCATGGAAAATCCGATCGTTCATGATACGGAGCTTGCCATTAAGGTAGGAGTAGAAGCGATCAGAAATCTCATCAGAGCGGATAAGGAAAAACAGTAGGGAAGATTCTGAAAGATCAGCGGCTGCCGGAAAAAAGTGCTGGTAAAAGTATGAGGAGATCAATATGACAAATGCAGAATTACTGATGGAAGCAGAAGAAGCAAGAAAACGTGCTTATGCACCGTATTCAGAGTTTAAAGTCGGTGCAGCTCTTGAGACAAAGAATGGAACGATCTATCATGGCTGCAATATCGAAAATGCGGCATATGGTCCTGCAAACTGTGCGGAACGAACTGCTTTTTTCAGAGCAGTCTATGAGGGAGAACGGGAATTTACGCGAATTGCCATTGTTGGAGGTAAAACCACAGAAGATATCAAAAAACCATGTGCACCCTGCGGAGTGTGCCGCCAGGTGATGATGGAATTTTGTGATCCGGAGTCTTTTAAGATCATTTTGGCTGATGGAAACGGTGGAGAAGTGGAATATACATTAAAAGAACTGCTTCCGCTTGGATTTGGAGCAGAAAATCTGAAATAAAAC
>CAZWLV010000104.1:0-5299 GCA_964634715.1 uncultured Lachnoclostridium sp.
GAAGAACATCCGATGGGTGTTTATCATCCGCACAGCCAGTATCATCATATCAAAAAGGAAAATATTGGTCTGATCGAAGTAATGGGTCTTGCCATCCTTCCGGCAAGATTAAAGAAAGAAATGGCAATGTTAGAAGAAGCTGTTCTGGCAGGAAAAGATCTTCGTGCAGATGAAGTTTTGGAAAAACATGCAGACTGGGCAGAAAAATGGCAGTCAGAAAATGATGTGAATGCAGAAAACATCCATGGAATCGTACAGGCAGAGATCGGTAAAGTATTTGCAAAAGTACTGGAATGTGCCGGTGTCTATAAACGTACAGAAGAAGGTATGGAAGCCTTCGGCAGATTTGTTCAGGTGATCTCAGAATAAAAGTACCTGTATTTAATGAAGGTAATCTTCAGAAATTCCGGTATTTTACGAAAAGGTAAAACAGAAATTTAATGACAGAGAAACATGAAGACGGGGACTTGGAATGTTTCTCTGTATTACTCTGCGGAACTACTGAAGAGTTATCATAAAATGATTTTTTGAAGGGAGAAAACTATGAAGAGTAAAAAAGCGAAGCGTTTGATCGCGCTTGCCTGTGCAGCATTGATGGTAACATCAAGTGTACAGACTCCAATCACTGCGAAAGCAGCAGAAACAACAGCTGTTTCGGAAAAAGCTTCAGAAAAAGATCTGAAACTTCGTTATGACGAACCGGCTGGAATTACCAGTTATTCAGACTGGGAAAAATGGTCCTTACCGCTTGGTAACAGCGGGATCGGTGCCAGCGTATTTGGCGGGGTTACAAGAGAGAGAATCCAGTTAAACGAAAAATCTCTCTGGTCAGGCGGTCCTTCCGACAGCAGACCAAACTATAATGGCGGTAACATCGAAAGCAAAGGCCAGAACGGTGCTGCCATGAAACAGATCCAGCAGTATTTTATCAATGGAAACAGTAGTGCAGCAACAAGCTGGTGTAATAATTATCTCGTAGGTGTCAGCGATGATGCCGGTACACAGGGATACGGTTATTACTTAAGCTATGGTAATATGTACCTTGATTTTGATTATGGTACAAGCAGTAAATACACCAATTACGAAAGAACTCTGGATCTTCGTACCGCAGTTGCAGGTGTAGAATATGACGTAAATGGTGTTCATTACACAAGAGAAAACTTTGTCAGCTATCCGGATAACGTTCTCGTTACACGTATTACAGCAGACAAAGCTGCGATCAACGTAGATGTTGCAGTAGATCCTGACAATGTAAAGGGCGGCGGAAGCAACAGCCCAAGCTCCAGCTCTTATACAAGAGAATGGACAACAACTGTAAAAGATGGTCTGATCTCTATTTCAGGAGATCTTGACGACAACCAGATGAAATTCTCATCTCATACACAGGTTATCGCAGATGGTGAAGTTGTAGATAATACTGTAGAAAAGAAAGTATCTGTATCAGATGCTCAGACAGTAACGATCATTACTTCCATCGGTACGGATTATAAAAATGAATATCCGGAATACCGTACAGGCGAAACAGATAAAGAAGTATCTGACAGAGTGTTATCATATGTAACAAAAGCATCTGCAAAAGATTATGAAACTTTAAAAGAAGATCATATCGAAGATTACGACAATATTTTTGGTCGTGTAGAACTGGATCTTGATATGGATGTTTCTTCTAAGACAACAGATGAACTTCTCAGTGCATACAACAACGATACAGCATCAGAAGGAGAAAAACATTATCTGGAAGTAATGCTGTTCCAGTATGGACGTTTCCTGACCATTGAGTCTTCCAGAGAAACACCGGAAGATGAAGACGGCAATCTGATCGAAACGAGAGAAACACTTCCGTCAAACTTACAGGGAATCTGGGTTGGTGCAAACAACTCTGCATGGCATTCAGATTATCATATGAACGTAAACCTTCAGATGAACTACTGGCCGACTTATTCTACCAATATGGCAGAATGTGCAGAACCGCTGATCAATTATGTGGATTCCTTAAGAGAACCGGGACGTGTGACAGCAAAGATCTATGCCGGAATTGAAAGCACAGATGAAAATCCGGAAAACGGATTCATGGCTCATACACAGAACAACCCGTTTGGATGGACTTGTCCGGGCTGGTCATTCTCATGGGGATGGTCTCCGGCAGCAGTACCATGGATCTTACAGAACTGCTGGGAATACTATGAATTCACCGGCGATCTGGAATACATGAAAGAAAACATCTATCCGATGATGAAAGAAGAAGCAGTTCTCTATGATCAGCTGCTCATCGATGAAAACGGAAAAACATATGTGAATGCAGACGGTACATTAGTAGATTCTGATGATATCGTACTGGTTTCTTCTCCAAGTTATTCACCGGAACAGGGACCATACACTGCAGGAAATACTTACGAACAGACTCTGATCTGGCAGTTATATGAAGATGTCATTACTGCAGCAGAACTGGTAGGAGAAGAAGATGAAGATCTGATCGCTGGCTGGAAATACAGACAGGATCACTTAAAAGGACCTATCGAGATCGGTGATGACGGACAGATCAAAGAATGGTATGAAGAAACAACATTAAACAGTATCGACAGCGGTGCTACTTCTCACAGACATATGTCTCACCTGCTCGGACTGTTCCCTGGAGATCTGATCTCCTTTGAAACACCGGAACTGTTAGAAGCAGCAAAAGTATCTCTTGAAAACCGTATGGATAAAACAACCGGTTGGGGAATGGGACAGAGAATCAACTCATGGGCTCGTGTTGGTGATGGAAATCATGCATACAAGCTGATCGGCGATCTGTTTGACAGCGGTATCTTAACAAACCTTTGGGATACTCATTCACCATACCAGATCGATGGTAACTTCGGTTATACATCAGGTGTAGCAGAAATGCTCCTTCAGAGTAACGTAGGTTACTTAAATCTTCTTCCGGCACTTCCGGATGCATGGGCAAACGGTACAGTAGAAGGTCTTGTAGGACGTGGCAACTTCGAAGTTGGCATGACTTGGGAAGATATGAGCTTAACAGAAGTTTCTGTTCTTTCTAATAATGGCGAAGAATGTGTGATCGAATATCCTTCTATCGCAGATGCAGCAGTGAAAGTAACAGCTTCTAACGGCGAAAAAGTAACAGTTACAAAAGTAAGTGATACACGTATCAGCTTTGCAACAACCAAAGGCGTAACTTATACATTAACAGATCTTCCGGAAAGACCATTAGATGCTCCGGAACATGCAGAAGTATTATATTGTGTAGATGAAGCAGTGGTAAGCTTTGACGCTGTTACAGGTGCAGAATCTTATGTGATCTATGAATCAGAAGATGGCGAAACTTACACAAAAACAGCTTCTACAGAAGCAACAGAATACAGACTGACAGATTTTTCTGTGGAAAAGACTTATAAAGTAGCAGCAGTGAAAGAAGGCAGAGAAGGTACACGTACGAAAGAACTGGTTCCTTCTGAACTTTCTCTTGCAACAAAGATTGATGACAGAGATAAGAGAATCAATTATTCTTCAGGCTGGGGTGACTGGTCTGATGGCGGACAGTATCTTGGAACAGAAAAATATTCTACTTCCGCAGGTGCAACCGCAGAATTCTATTTCTATGGAAATACGATCCGTGTGATCGGTATGAAGAATACAGACTGTAAGACTTTCGATCTTTATATTGACGGCACATTGGCTGCTGAAAATGTAAGTACAACAGCAGCTTCCTGCCAGCGTCAGCAGACATTGGTTGAAAAAGAAGTAGAAGAAGGACTTCATAAAGTAAAACTGGTCGTAAAACAGAGTAAAGTTTCTTTAGATGCTTTTGAATTTGAACATTCTGTAGCAGCAAGCGGTCTGAAGATCGTTGGAGAAGATGTTCTGAATCTGAACGCATCAAACACATTAGAACTGACAGCTTCTTATTTACCGGAAGGAACTAACGGAGCAGGTGTAAACTGGTCAGTAGATAACACAGAAATTGCAACAATTGATGAAAATGGTGTTTTAACAGCCTTGAAAGAAGGAACTGTTGTTGTAACTGCAACAGATAAAGAAAATGCAGATATGAAAGCAACTCTGACAGTTTCCATCGTAAAAGATGCACTGGAAATCCAGAAATTTGATTCCGCAGTATTGGCTGACAATGCAATGGCAAACTCAGAACAGTGGCCGGCAGCATGGACAAATGATGGTAAAGCATCTTGGGCATTTGACGAAGAAGGTCACTGGTGGCATTCACGTTATCAGAACTGGGATCAGAAGGGTGACCATGAAATCGGTTCTCAGGCAGGAGACGGAAAACCATCTGAAAGCAATCCGATCTGGATCCAGACAGGATTTGATAAAGTCTTCTATGTAGATCATATTGATTACACACCAAGAGGAACGAAGGGTATCTTTAAAGATTATACGGTTTCCGTAGCAAACCTTGCAGATCCGACAGCAACACCATCAGATGATGATTTTGAAGTAATTAAGAGCGGTACCTTAGAAGGTACTTCAGCTACACAGACGATCCAGTTAGACGCACCGGTTGCAGCAACACATGTACGTATTACAGTTACTTCTGTAACTTGTGACGGAGATCATCACGTAGCAGCGAAGAAGATTGATATTTATGGATATGTAGCAGATCCGACAGACGACGATTCACCATATACATCTGTAAAACCATACAAATTCCCGTCGAAATTAAATGAAACAAATACACTGGAAGCAGAACGTATGGAACTTCACAACAGTGGAGAAAACGAAGAATGGCCATTAGAAGTAGCAGATGCAGCATGGGCAAGCGGCGGAAAATTTGTAAATTCCATGAATGAAGGGGATACAGTTGTCCTTTATTACAACGCTCCGGCAGCAGGAACTTACGAAGCAGTGGTTACTTACAGAAGCGGTGACGCTAATAATGGATTCTCATGGACAGAAGCTGACGGAAAGATCAAAGAAGGCAGCGTGATCATGGGAGCAACTGACGCAGCTCAGGGTATCATCCATACAGGAAAGGTAACATTTGAAGTTGTAACAGCAGGAAAAGGTAAATTAACATTTGCAACAGGCTCTTCAGGTGCTCCTCAGCTTGACAAATTTGATATTACATTTGTAAAAGAAGCAGGAACAGAAGTAGAACCGGCTGACAAAACAGAATTAGAAGCAGCGATTAAAGAAGCAAAAGCATTAAAAGAAGAAGATTACACAGCAGAAAGCTGGAAAGCAGCAGATCTTGCAAATGTGATCGCAAAAGCAGAAAAAGTTGCAAAAGATGATGATGCAGCACAGGAAGCAGTTGATGCAGAAGTAGCAGCATTAAAAG
>CAZWLV010000105.1:0-5287 GCA_964634715.1 uncultured Lachnoclostridium sp.
AAAATAGTCAGACTGCAGAAAAGGGGAAAGGTATGAAAAAGAAATTGTTATCTCTGTTCCTTGCGGCGGCACTTGCATTTTCCGGGATCACTCCGATGGGTGTGCAGGAAGCTGTGGCAGCGGAAACAGAAAAACAGGCAACCGTGATCGATGTGACCGATTATGGTGTATATCCGGACAGTGGAAAAGACAGTGCTGTCGGGATTCAGGAAGCAGTAGAAGCGGCAAAACAGGCTTCTGATGCAGGAGAAACCGTAGTGATCAGTTTTCCGGAAGGTCGTTATGACATTTATCCGGATAAAGCAGTGGAGAGAGAGCTGTATATTTCCAATACTGTAGGAGCTGATCAGACTTATAAGAATAAAAAGATCGGTATCTTTTTAGAGGATATGGACAATGTGACCGTAGACGGTAACGGTTCTTTATTTATGTTCCATGGAAAAATGATGACATTTGCAGCCATTGACTGTGAAAATGTGGAATTTAAAAATTTTGCAGTAGATTTTCAGGTTCCGACCGTCATCGATGTCACTGTGGAAAGCACTTCAGGCAACAAAGCAGTATTATATATTCCGGAATGTTATAATTACAAAATTTCCGGAACCAGTGTGACATGGCTCAGTGATGTGAGTCCGTATACAGGAGAATATTACTGGACAGCAAGCAATCTTAGCCACGTACAGAGATTTGATACGGTGACAGGATTAAAGCCGAGTATCGTAACGGGTATTCCGGCACTTCAGAATGTTTCTTCGATCAAAGATCTTGGAAATCATCGTCTGGAGATCACTTATACGAGCAAACCAGATACAGTGACAACAGGAATGTGCTTTGAAGCCAGACCGACCGTCAGAGATCATGCAGGAACATTTTTCTGGAAATGTAAAGATGTCAGACTGACTTCTCTGGATATCCAGTTCCTTCATGGATTCGGTATGGTAGGACAGCATTCTGAAAATATTACGCTGGAGAGCGTGAATTTCCAGACACCGGCAGAAACCGGTCGTGCAAGTGCAAGTTATGCAGATTTCGTACAGATGTCCGGATGTAAAGGTACGATCAACATTAACAACTGTACGTTTGTAAATCCGCATGATGACCCGATCAACATTCATGGTACATTTAATAAGATCACAGCCATCAGTGCAGACAGAAAGACTATCACTGTACAGTATATGCATAATGAAACAGCAGGTTTCCCGAACTTCTTTGAAGGTGATGAGATTGAGATCATGACAGCGGGAAATATGATCACTGTGGAAGATTCTGTGCGTAAAGTCGTAAAAGTTGACGGCCCTGACGGAATGGGCGGCAGCATGGGCGAAGGTACAGGAAGTCTGACAAAGATCAAACTGACGCTGGACAAAGCCATTCCGGCAGAAGTTGCTGTGAACAGCCATGTAGTAGAAAATATCACTTATACACCGACTGTAAATATTACAAATTGTGTATTTAAGGAAGTAACGACAAGAGGAATCCTTGTAACGACAAGACAGCCGATCCTCATTGAAAATAATATTTTTGATGGTACAAGAATGGCTTCCATCTATATTTCAGATGATGCCCAGAGCTGGTATGAATCCGGCCCTGTCAGAGATGTTGTGATCCGTGGAAATGTATTTATGAGAGGAAAATCTCAGGCGATCTTTATCGAACCGACCAATCCGACCGTATCTACAGAAAAAACAGTTCATTCTAACATTACCATCGAAGATAATATCTTCTTCATGGAAAATCAGAAGGTATTAGATGCAAAGAGTGTCAAAGACCTGACTTTTAGAAATAATAAGATCTACAGACAGGATCCGATCAGCGGAAACGGTTCTTTAAGTCTTGCAGTGAAGAGCGGATCAGCGGATCTTAAAGTTTCTGAAACCGCAGAATTAAAGGTAAGCGGAAGCGGAAATACGCTGACGAGCAGACTTTACAGCTTTAATGGATGTAAAAATGTAGTCATCGAAAACAATGAATATGACGGCGGTCTGAATACAGGAAGCAGCATCAGCAATATGTCTTCTTCAGACGTTACGATCACAAATGATCTTGCAAAGATCAGTGCAGACAATACGACAGCGGCAAACGGTACGATGGTATACAGATCCGATGACGAAAGCGTTGTCAAAGTTTCTGCTTCCGGCGTTGTAACAGCAGTAGGAGCAGGAACAGCAAACGTAACCGCTTATATGTCAGTGGGAGGAAGAAACTTCCCGACAAATTCTGTGACATTTACCGTTTCAGATGGTACACAGGGAAATCTCCCGGCAGGTATTGAAGTTACAGCAGAAAAAGAACATGTAACTGTGGGCGGAACTGTGGATTATACAGCAGAACTGAAATGGAATTCTGATGTATCAGAAGAAACTTCTAAGATCAGCTGGAAAGTCACAGATGCAGAGACAGGTGCAGATACTGATAAAGCAGTGATCTCCGAAGACGGTATCCTGACAGCAAAGAAAGCAGGTGTGGTTCTCGTAACAGCATCTTCCGTCAATGGATATGAAGCATCAAAACTTCTGACGATCTGGCAGGACGGAAAAGCCATTGCATCAGATATTACGGTGGAATATGCTTCCGGTTCTGATAAATATCGTGCAAGTGAAACGGTAGAGGGCGGACTGGAACTTGATTTTACATCACAGGGACTTTTCAATAATCAGTCTCCGAGCAATGTTCTGGTAAAAGCACTTCCGGAAGGAACAGACAGAAGTGATCTGACACTGATCTTTAAACTGACCGGTGCAACACCGAACAATACATGGGCAGATGCAGGAATGTATCTCTATGATGATGCGGACAATTATATTGCACTTCAGAAAAAGCATCGTGACGGAACGACCAGTGCAGTTGCTCTGGTAAGAGAACAAAACGGCAGCGGTTCTGAAGCAGAATATAACAACTGGGCAAATGTAGCAGTGAATCCGATCTGGATGAAACTTGAAAAGAAAGATGCCGTTGTAACTGCATATTTTAGTGCAGACGGTACAGAATGGACAAAAGTTGGTTCAAAAGATAACTGTGGTTTCTTAAGCGATAACTTTAAGATCGCTTTAGCAAGTCAGGGAACAACCAGCGGTACGATGACTTACTCTGATGTAACAGTCAATGGAAAAGAGTTTACACTGGTAGAAATGGCCGTAAAACCTTCTGTTTCTAAAGCAGAAGTAACTTATACAGAAACAGAAAACAGCCTCAATGCAGCTGCAGAAAGCAATGGTGAAACAGTTCTTGTAAAATGGGCTGTCAGCGACACAGAAAATGGAAATTATTCCGTGATCAGCAATCTGACAGGAACAGCAGTGACAGCTTCCGCAGAACTGAACGGAAAATATGTCAAAGCAGCAGTGATCCCTCTGACAAGAGAAGGTGCAGCAGGCGAAATCTTCTGGACAAAAGCCGTGAAAGTGACAGGTGCAGGTCAGGATTCCGGTTCAGATACGTTAAAATCTGCAAATGCAGCACTGGAAATGGCATCGATCACCGGAATCGGCGACGGAGAAGTATTTGATTTTGTAAAAGGAACCAACTTCTATCAGACAACCGCAGAGGCAAAAGACCGTCAGGTGCAGTATTCTTTCAAAGCAGAAGATCCGAAGGCTTCTGTGAAAGTGATCGTAAATGATAAGGAAGTTCAGGGAACTTCCGGAACAGCAGTCCTTCAGAGTGCAAGAAACCTGATCGAAGTGCTGGTAACAGCAGAAGACGGTGTAACTTACGGTTATTACCGCTTCACGATCAGCCGTGCAGGGGACAGCACAACAGCCCTGAAAAAACTGACACTGGGTGATCAGACAGTAGAACTTGAAGACGGTGTTTATGAATATTCTTATACACTGGATGAAACTGCAGAAAGTATCAAAGTTCTTGCAGAAGCAGAAAGTGATCTTGCGACAGTAACTATCGTAAATGATGGCGTAAAAGCTGTAAAAGCATTACAGAAAGCAGAAAGTACGCTTACACTTCATAAGCGTACCAATGAGATCGTAGTGAAGATCGCATCAGAAACAAGTGCAGAACCTGTTTATTACAGATTGAATGTGAAAGTGCCGGATGCATCGAACGCAGATCTGGAAAACTTAAGTTTTGGAGAATATACAGAATTAAGAGAAACATTTGACAAGGATCAGCAGAGCTATATCGTGGATACGACAACAGATTCTGTAACGATCTATGCAGCAGCAGAAGAAAATGATGCGACCGTAGAGATCCTCCGTGGAAAAGAAGTTGTGAAAAAAGGTACCGGAAGTGTTCAGGCAGTTCTGGAAAATGTAACTGATGAAGAAAAAGTAACGGTAAAAATAACTTCTAAAGATCAGACGAAAAAGATCTATGAACTGACGATCGTAGTTTTAGAGCAGTTTACATTAAAAGTTTCTGCGAATGATTCTGATATGGGACGTGTTACGGTAACACCGAACCAGACCTTGTTTGATGAAAATACAGAAGTAACCGTAAAAGCAGTTCCAACATCCGGACAGTATGAATTTATGGGCTGGTATCAGATCACAAATGAAAATGGTACGGAAAAAGCAGAAAAGATCGAAGGAGCCGGAGCGACTTATACATTTATGATGACAGACAATCTGGTTCTTAGAGCAGAATTCAGAATGATCCCGTCAGCAGATGACAGCAGGGATATTCCAAGAACGGAAATGACGGCAACCGCAGGAGATTACCAGAGCAGTGAAGAGCCTGAAAAGGCAATTGACGGTAATACAGGCACGACATGGCATACAAACTGGTATGCAGGATCAGACCATACAGATCACTGGTTCCAGCTGGAATTAAAGGATATTTATATGGTAGATGGTCTGCGTTATCTGCCTCGTCAGAGCGGAACGAACGGTATCATCACAAAATACGAAGTATATACCAGTCTTGACGGAGCAAAATGGGAAAAAGCAGCAGAAGGTGAATGGACAGAAGATTCTTCATGGAAGATGGCACAGTTTACAGCCAGAGAAGCAAAATATGTAAAACTGGTAACACTGGAAGCGATGTCTGACCAGAGCATCGTATTTGCAAGTGCAGCTGAAATCCGTCTGACAGGTGGAAAAGACCTTACTGTATCAGCAGATAAGACAGCATTAGAAGCAGCGATCAAAGCAGCAAAAGCATTAAAAGAAGAAGATTACACAGCAGAAAGCTGGAAAGCAGCAGATCTTGCAAATGTGATCGCAAGTGCTGAAAAAGTTGTCAAAGATGAAAATGCATCACAGGAAGCAGTCGATGCAGAAGTAAAAGCACTGGAAGATGCTGTTGCAAAACTGGAAGAAAGAGCAGAAACTCC
>CAZWLV010000106.1:0-5247 GCA_964634715.1 uncultured Lachnoclostridium sp.
AAAAGATTTGTTTTACAAGAAACATTTTACGGTATATACTGGTAATCATCAGCTGATCATCGCTTTAAATTCTTAAAGTCTGCCGGAAAATCAAAAAAGCAGATAGGTGAGATAAAAGATCAAACAGAGAAGATCAGAGGAATAACAAAAAAGTTGGAGGAACGTATTTTGAGTACAAAAACGCATGATGGACATCATCAGAACGGACAATTTGCCAATTCTCTTGGGTTTGTGCTGGCATGTGTTGGATCAGCAGTCGGAATGGGGAATATCTGGCTGTTTCCGTACCGTCTGGGACAATATGGCGGTGCAGCATTTTTAATCCCGTATATTATTTTTGTGATACTGTTTGGAATGGTAGGACTTTCCGCAGAGTTTGCCATTGGACGGCGGGCAAAGACAGGAACTTTAGGAGCATATGAATATTGCTGGGAATCGAAAGGAAAAAAGAAGACAGGAGCAGTCATCGGCTGGATCCCGCTGTTTGGTTCTTTGGGAATAGCGATCGGTTATGCAGTGATCATTGGCTGGGTACTTCGTTCCCTGCTTGGGGGAATCACGGGAGAACTTCTGACAACAGAATCAACCGCATTTTTTGCATCGATGTCTTCTGCATTCGGAAATATTCCGTGTCATGCAGTCGTGATCATTCTTACCTGTGTACTTTTGATCTTTGGTGCGACAAAAGGAATTGAGAAAGCAAATAAGATTTTAATGCCGGTATTTTTTGTGTTATTTGTGGTTTTGGCAGTGAGAGTTTCTTTTTTAGAAGGTGCGGTGGAAGGATATAAATTCCTGTTGATTCCGGACTGGTCTGTGTTAGGAAATGTGGAAACATGGATCATGGCGATGGGACAGGCGTTCTTTTCCTTATCGATCACGGGTTCCGGTATGATCGTTTACGGTTCTTATCTGAAAAAAGAGGAAGATATTTTAAAATCTTGTGCGAATACCGCATTTTTTGATACCTGTGCAGCAATGCTGGCTGCGATGGCGATCATGCCGGCAGTATTTGCATTTGGGATCGAACCGAGCAGCGGACCGCCTCTGATGTTTATCACGATCCCGAAGATCTTTGCACAGATGCCGTTTGGTCAGGGATTTGCGGTCATCTTTTTCCTGTCAGTTGCTTTTGCAGGAATTACGAGCCTGATCAATATGTTTGAAGCTGTCTGTGAATCGTGGCAGACAAAATTTCAGATTTCCCGTACCATGTCGGTAATCTGCTGCGGTGCGATCGCTCTTGCAGTCGGTTTGTTTATTGAAGATGGCGATAAAGTAGGAAGCTGGATGGATTTCATTACGATCATTGTCGTTCCGTTCGGAGCACTTTTGGGAGCTTTTTCCATTTATCATATTCTTGGCTGGGATGAGATCAAAAAAGAAATGCAGCTGGGAAGAAAGAAGCCGATTCCGGACTGGTTTGGAAAGATTGCAAAATATATTTATGTGCCGCTGGCACTTTTGGTATTTATCTTAGGAATCCTTTACGGCGGTATTGGATGATCCGGTAATGAGAATTGTGTGTTTCACAAAGTGAACACATAATTCTCATTTTTTTTTCACATATTTTTCAAGAGGAAAACAAATTTTCTGCCTAAAATGTGCATAGTATGGTGCTGGATAAAAAATTTACAGCAAAACAGTGCAGATGTATTTCATTACATAGGTACGTAAAAAAGATTTGAAAGAAACCGGAACAGGAAAGGAGCAGGAAAAGATGATAGAGATCAGTCATCTGACGAAAAAATATGGAAAACATGTAGCGGTCGATGATCTTTCGTTAAATATTGAAAATGGAAAGATCTATGGTTTTTTAGGCCCAAACGGTGCTGGAAAATCGACTACGATGAATATGATCACCGGATATCTGGGAGCGACTTCCGGAACGATCAGGATTGACGGAGAAGATATTTTTGAAAATCCGGAAAAGGCAAGAAAAAAGATCGGATACCTTCCGGAGCTGCCGCCGCTGTATCAGGAAATGCTTGTAAAAGAATATCTGATGTTTGCAGCAGAATTAAAAAAAATACCGAAAGCAGAGAGAAAAGAGGCAGTTGCAGAAGTAATGCAGCAGACCGGTGTGGATCAGGTGGCAGACAGGATGATCAAAAATCTTTCCAAAGGTTATAAACAGAGAGTCGGTCTTGCACAGGCGATCTTAGGTTATCCGGAAGTGATCATTTTAGATGAACCGACGGTTGGCTTAGATCCGAAACAGATCATCGAAATGCGTGAACTGATCAAAAAACTGGGAGAAGAACATACGGTGATCTTAAGCTCACATATCATGCAGGAGATCAGTGCTGTCTGCGAATATGTATTTATCATTTCCAAGGGGAAACTGGTAGCAGCAGATACACTGGAAAATCTGGAGAATAGAAGTACTTCGGAAAAAACTTTGGAAGTTGAGATCAAAGGTGATCAAAAGCAGGCAGAGCAGATGATGAAAGCGATGGAACAGCTGCGTGGCTATGAGATTTTGGAAGGCAGCGATGGATGTGCAAAAATTTCCATCAGCTATGGTAAAGACAAATCTCTGGAAGATGTGTTTATGGAACTGACGGAAGGAGGAAAAGAAGATGGCGGCGATTTATAAAAGAGAGTTACGTTCTTATCTTCATACGGTTACAGGAGCATTGTTTATCGCAGCAACTCTGGTGCTGACGGGAATTTATTTTACGGCATACAATCTGCTGAACGGTTATCCGTATGTTTCTTATGCATTAAATGCAGCGACATTTTTATTTATGATCACGATTCCGGTTCTGACAATGAAGATCCTTGCGGAGGAACGGAAAAATAAGACGGATCAGCTGATCTTAACTGCACCGGTATCTGTGGGAAAGATCGTACTGGCAAAATATTTTGCCATGGCAACGATCCTGCTGATGGCGATCGTGGTAGTTTGTTTTTATCCGGTTGCACTGTCTTTTTTTGGTGAAATTCCGTTTAAAGAAAGTTATACGGCGATTTTTGGTTATACATTGTTTGGAATGACCGGTATTGCTATCGGGATGCTGATCTCATCTTTGTGTGAAAGTCAGGTGATCGCAGCAGTTTTAACATTTTTAGTCATTTTTGTCGGTTATATGATGAGCGGGATCTGTTCTTTGATCTCCAGCTCAGGAAATCTGATCACAAAGATCCTGCTTTGCTTTGATCTGACAGCACCTTTGGAAAATTTATTTGGCGGAATCTTTGATCTGACAGGAATTGTTTATTATGTTTCTTTGATCCTGTTATTTATTTTCCTGACAACACAGAGTATTCAGAAACGCCGTTGGAGCATTTCCACAAAAAGCATCAAAACGGGTGCTTACAGCTCTACGTTGATCCTGATCGTATTTGCAGCAGTGATCATGGCGAATCTTACAGTAAAAGAACTTCCGACAGATCTTACCCAGCTGGATGTGACTTCCCAGAAATTATATTCTCTGACGGAAGATACCAAAACGATGATCGGCAGACTGGAAGATGATGTGACGATTTATGTGATCAGTTCGGAAAAAAATGCGGATGATACGGTAGCAAAGACGTTAGATCGTTATGCACAGTTATCCAAACATATCCAGATCGAATATAAAGATCCTCTGGTCAGCCCGAATTTTTATAAAACCTTTGCAGATTCGGTATCATCAAACAGTCTGATCGTAGTAAGCGGGGAACGTTCTAAAGTGATCGATTATTATGATCTTTATGAACAGGAATTTGACTATTATACTTACAGCAGCTCTGTGACCGGCTACGATGCAGAAGGACAGATCACCAGTGCCATTGATTATGTGACAAATGAAGATCTTCCGAAAGTTTATCAGCTGGAAGGACATGGAGAAGCAGCACTGGAAACTTCCTTTACGGAAGTGCTGAGTAAAGAAAATGTAGAGATCGAAACGATCAATCTTCTTCAGTATGATGAGGTTCCGGAAGATGCACAGGCGATCCTGCTTTTAGCACCAACAACCGATCTTTCTTCAGATGATGCAGATAAGATCATTTCCTATCTGCAAAATGGCGGAAAAGCAGTCATCTCCGTTACCTTAACGGAAAAAGAACTGCCGAATTTTGACCGGGTGTTAGCAGCATATGGTATTACCAACACGTATGCGATGGTTGTAGAAGGGGACAGAAATTATTATTCCCAGTCACCGTATTATCTGCTTCCGGAAACGGAAAGTTCAGAACTGACTTCAGAAATTTACAATCAGAAATATATTTTTGCACCATATACGATGGCACTGACGTTTGATACGGAAAATGAAGACCGGACAGTGGAAACATTCTTATACACTTCTGAGAGTGCTTACGCTAAGGCAGATCCTATGACCGTAGAAACACTGGAATATGAAGAAGGCGACGTACAGGGATCTTTCCCGGTAGGTGCATTGGTGACAGAAGGTGATACGGAAATTGCAGTGATCGCTTCAGGATATGTGTTTACGGAAAGTGCAAGCAGCATGGTATCCGGTGCAAACAGTACCTTATTTGGAAATATCATTGCAAAATTTGCAGGAAAAGAAAACAGCATCTCTATTGCATCGAAGAGTTATTCCATGGATAACATTACGGTATCCCAGACAGGTGTGATCCTGCTTGGTCTGCTCTTTACCATTGTTCTTCCACTGGTAATTCTGGTGTTCGGAGTTGTCGTATGGATCAGAAGGAGGAAACGTTAATGAATAGAGGAACAAAGCAGGTAGCTGTTGCCGGAGTGCTTCTGGTAATGCTGATGGGCTGTTATCTTGGTGTCAGACATTATAGTGAAAATGTAACACAAAAGCAGGAGCAGGAAGAAGCTGCAAAGAAAAAGCAGGTGACAGATTTTGCGATCGCAGATGTAACTGCATTTTCCTATCACAGCACAGGCGTGGAAGTTTCCATGGAATTTGACGGCGAAGCATGGCATTGCCTGAATGATACGGAAATGGAGATCGATACGGAAAAGGTAGAAAGCTTTTTGGAAAATTTTAATGCGATCGAATCCGAAGATGAGATTACGGATGCGGAAGATTTTGAAGAACTGGGGCTGGAAAAACCGGAATCTTCGATCACATTTACATTTGCAGACGGAGAAAATCTGACCTGTTATGTAGGTGCATATAACAGTGTGCTGAGTGTTTACTATTTCCAGACCAGTGAAAGTGCGGCGGTTTATACAGTCAGCGGAACGGTAGCAGGCAAACTTTCCAATACGGAAGAAAATTTTGAGGCAGAAGAGGAGGAAGAAGAAGTTTCTGAAGATACAGA
>CAZWLV010000107.1:0-5106 GCA_964634715.1 uncultured Lachnoclostridium sp.
GCCGTTTATTATAAGGACTTGTGATGACACTGCTGCTGACCATTGTCTGAAAATATACAAAATAACCGATCAGACAGACAAAGATCCCAACAAACAGATATGCCACATACAGCATTTCCTGATTTTTAGGCTTCTTCTTTTTCTGTTCCTTTTTTGGCTCTTTCAAGCTGTTTTCGTTCTCGTTCAATTTCCTTTTCCTCATCATGAATTCTTAAACTGATTCCCTGAATGATCCCTAATATGATCAACGTAGACAAGATCGAACTTCCACCGTAGCTAACAAGCGGAAGTGTCACGCCCGTCAATGGAATAAATTTTGTTACTCCGCCGACAGTCAAAAGCACCTGCGATGCATACATGGTTCCAAGTCCCATTGCAATATTTCTGTAAAATACATTTCTGACTTTCATTGCAAGTATAAAAAATGTCAGAAAAACACACATACAGATCAAGATCACACAGATTGCAAAGATTCCTCCCAATTCTTCAGAAATCGCTGAAAAAATAGAATCTTTTGCGACAAACGGGATACTGGAAGGCATTCCCTGTCCAAGTCCCATGCCTGTCCAGCCACCAGTACCTATGGCAAACAATGACTGTGCAACCTGATAACCTTCCTTATCGATACAGCTCCATGGATCCTGCCATGCCATGATCCTTACCTGCACATGAGAAAAGAAGTGGTATGCCAAAACTCCGGCAGCAGAACCCGCACCGATCCCTGCCACACAATAAAGCACTTTTTTAGTCGCTACATAAAGCATTGCCAGATATGTCACAAAAAACAACAAGGCACCGCCAAGATCCGTCGATGCTGCCAAGATCAGTACATGTGCCGCTGCAAAAGCTGTTGTGATCACCACATCACGAAATTCTACAGAACGTGCCAGCCTGCCTGCTGTATAAAACACGAACAGGATCTTCACAAATTCTGACGGCTGCAGAGTGATCCCTGCTACCGTAAATGAAATATTCGCTCCATAGGTTGATGCACTCAATGCAAACACCGCTCCCAGCATCACGATCCCGACAATCCCATAGGCCAGATCAAACTCCTGACAATCCTGCCATTTGCGGATGATCACCGGAACAAACATACTGATCAGCATAGAAATGATAATAATGGCAAACTGACGCACTGATTTTTCAAAATCGATCCTGGTCAGAACGATCAGACCGATATTTAACAGCATACACATGTTTGACAGCAGGATCCTGTTAATATTCGGATAAAATAATCTCCATAAAATGGTGATCAGCAGGAAAAACAACGCCTGAAAACCATAATAATAAAGATATCTCTGCTGTTCTCCCATCTTGAGATACAAAACCAGATAAGCTGTAAACTGCAAAAGCAGCATGACAAACGTCATTTCCGTCAGCATATAATCTGCTGTTTTTCTCTTTTTGATCTTAAATGACGTAAATGTCATACACGTATATAATGCCATCAGTAAAATGAGTGCATATTTTGACAATTCCACGATCAGATTCGTCACGTTATTCTACTCCTCGTTTAAAATGTCCCCTTGTGAAATCAAAAAATTCTTTCACTGGAAGATTTTCTTTGTAATTTCTTTGAAAACTTTCTAAAATCCGTTCTGTTGTTTCAGCATCTTCTACCGTAAAACTGATCTTTAAAAATGCCGGTTTTAATTCTTCTACCTGATCTTTCAGATTCAGAAGGCTTAACGGCTGACTGTTATAGATCACATTATAGCATTCTCCGCAGACCGGTTTGACCGGAAATCTCATATTTTTACGGTCTTTCAGCTGATAATAATCTTCCGGTTTCAATGGTTTTGTCTCTGCTTTTCTGCAATGTTTTAATGTTTTATATACACATCCGGCACTGATCATCATTGGAAGATGTCCATAGACCATAAGACCTGCATTCTGACAGCCACGGTCTTTGATCTCTCTTGCATTTAATTCCGCCGGAAGTGTTTCCAAAAGAACCTGTTCCTGATCTTTCCAAAATCCTTCTGCACGCCGGTTAAACGTATAGAGATTCATATCTGTGATCACCGGTTTTTGATTTTTCATTTCCTGCAGCCACTGAAAACTTTCCAGATTTTTTACTACAAACCCTGTCCATGGGATTTCTTTCAGCTCCTGATACGACTTCGTATATTTTTCTGCTGTTTCCATACGAAATACCGGAGGCAGTATATAATAAAGCTCTTTTCCTGCGAGCTGTTTTCTGCCTTTTGCAGACACACAAAAATCTGCCAGTTCTTTCATCGTCATCAAACTGCTGTCTGCATAGATCACTTCCGGAAGTTCAGAGTTTAAAACTGCATCCAGCTGTTCTCTTGTCTCCACAGATACATGAAACTGCATTTTCCACTCTTTTACGGCATGATCTTCAACTGCTTTATCAAACATTGCCTTTTCCGGAGCTTTTCTCCGATATTTTGACGTAACAGCTTCTTCTAACTTTTGAAGTCCTGCTCTTCGAAGTTCATTGATCGCACCATTCGGAACAAATACTTCCCCCTGAACATCAACTGTCAGATCATCAAATTCAAACGGTGTATTTCCGGTCTTTCGAAGCTGTTTTTCAAAATCTGCTGCTTCCATGGCACGATTTTTCGGAACCATCGCCGGATCTCCCTGCACTTCTACAGAAATCTGATTCCATTGTAACAGTAATTTCATAGGTTTTTCTGTCGAAACTCCTAAGATTCCATTAATTTTTTCTTTCTTTTCTGTCTTTACATAAGTTTCATACAGGCGATCCATATAAACACTTCGTTCCGTCTCTTTGGTTTCATTTTCCGGAGCGGTCAGTGACATCATATTCCTGCCATTATGCTGCGTATAAAATCCCTGACTGTAACCACGCTTGCGGAACAGCTGTTCCAGATCCTGAAGATCTTTTTTCTGGATCTTCCGGTCTTTTCCGCCGGATTCCATATAGCGGTCAATATATTTTCTGTAGATCGATACCACACCTGCCGTATATTCCGGACGTTTCATACGTCCTTCGATCTTCAGGGAATCAATTCCCATATCCAGAATTTCCGGCAAAATTTCCAACGTATTCATGTCTTTAGGACTTAAAATATATTTTTCATTTTCTCCTGAAATTTTCTTTCCACGCTCCAGTACCTCATACGGAAGTCTGCACGGCTGGGCACACCGTCCCCGGTTACCGCTCCTTCCTCCTACCACACTGCTGAAAAGACACTGTCCCGAATAACAATAACAGAGAGCCCCATGGATAAAGCTCTCAATCTCAAGATCTGTATGATTTCTGATATTTTGGAGTTCTTCCAGAGAAAGTTCTCTTGACGTAACAACTCTGGTCACATTTGGAAAATCTTTTAAAAACGTAAAACCTTCTGCACCTGTCACTGTCATCTGAGTCGATACATGAAGCGGAAGATCCGGAAACCATTCCGAAAGTGCACACAATACACCAAAATCCTGAACGATCACTGCATCCAGTCCCTGCTCATAATATGGCTTCACATAATCGTAAAGTTCTTTTTCCAGTTCCCGTTCTTTTAAAAGAGTGTTAATGGTCATATACAGCGACACGCCATGCAGATGTGCATAATCGATCGCCCATTTCATATCTTCTTCGGTTAAATTATCCGCATAAGCTCTTGCTCCAAAACGGGTTCCGCCGATATATACTGCATCTGCACCGGCATTTACAGCTGCCTTTAAGCTTTCCAGCGATCCTGCCGGAGCTAATAACTCTGTTTTTCTCATTTCTTTTCCTTCTGAAGCTTATCCAGATCGATCTGAAGATTGATCAGTTCATGTTTCAAACTGTAAAGCTCCTTATCTTTTAATTCCAGTTCTGCTTCCAGAATCCGGTTTCTCTTTTGTTCTCTAAAATATTCATCTGCCAGATTCATTCCCAGAAGGATCTGTTTTTGTTCTCCTGACAGCTTGGCATAATTCGTACTTTTTTGAAGTTCTGAAAGCTTATCATTAATAAATGCTGCTACTTCATTGATATAGTTTACATCTTCATCACCGGCTACCGTGATGATCTTCCCACAGATCACTACTTCCGTTGTATTTCTTGCCATAATCCCTTCTCTCCTACACTTCTCTTGAAATTCCCAGATGCCTGTAAGCAAAATCTGTTGCAACTCTTCCTTTCGGAGTACGGTTCAAAAAGCCGTTTTTGATCAGATATGGTTCATAAACGTCTTCTAATGTCCCCGAATCTTCCCCAATCGCTGCTGCCAGCGTATCCAAGCCCACCGGACCGCCTGCAAACTTCTCGATGATCGTCAGAAGGATCGTTCGATCCGTCTGTTCTAATCCATATTTATCTACGTCCAGCAGATCCAATGCAAAATTTGCCACATCCTCCGTGATCGCACCATCATATTTGACCTGTGCAAAGTCCCTGACTCGTTTTAAAAGCCGGTTTGCCAGTCTTGGCGTACCACGGCTTCTTCTTGCCATAGCATAAGCACCTTTTTCATCGATTTCAACTCCCAAAACACCTGCGGAACGAACAATGATCGTCTGCAGCTCTTCCGGTGTATAAAATTCCAGATGATGTACTACCCCAAAACGGTCTCTAAGAGGTGCTGTCAAAAGTCCTGCCCTTGTCGTAGCACCCACTAATGTAAAATGAGGCAGATCCAGACGGATCGATCTTGCCGCAGCTCCCTTACCGATCATAATGTCTATGGCAAAATCTTCCATTGCCGGATAAAGAACTTCTTCTACCTGACGGTTCAGACGATGGATCTCATCTATAAAAAGAACATCTCCTTCCTGAAGATTGTTCAGGATTGCTGCCATTTCCCCCGGTTTTTCAATGGCAGGACCGCTGGTCACTTTCAGATTCACTCCCATTTCATTGGCAATGATCCCTGCAAGCGTTGTTTTTCCCAGTCCCGGAGGACCATAGAAAAGCACGTGATCTAACGATTCTTTTCTCGCTTTTGCAGCATCTATATAAATCCTCAGATGTTCTTTTGCCTTTTCCTGTCCAATATATTCATTTAAAGATAATGGTCGGAGACTCGTTTCCACCTTTGCCTCTTCCACGACCATTTCTGCTGTCATGATTCTCTTTTTCATGGATTACTTCCTGTAATTACATATTTTTTATCTCAGCTGATCTTC
>CAZWLV010000108.1:0-5098 GCA_964634715.1 uncultured Lachnoclostridium sp.
AAAAAAATGCTATCCCAGCGACGAGGAGATTTTTCCGTCGATGGAACAGCATTTTTTGGATACTTTATATAAGAAGAAAGAGAGATTTTATATTGATTTAGGAGCGGTTAAAGAAATTTTTGTTCTGGAAAAACTTTACAAGTCCGCATTTCCAGCAAAGGATCATACCTCCGACGGCACCTAAAGCTGCCTGTGCAATTTCATATGGAAGTTTGATCATGGCATATTCAAAGGTGCTGTATACAAAGATCTTTCCTAAGGTATATCCGATGACCATGATCACTGCTCCAAGCGTTACACCGATACCGGAAGCCAGAACCGGGCGTTTTTTGAAAAGATGACGGGTACATAAGGAAATTACCATTGCCTGAAGTCCGTGAGTTACCAGAGAGACAAACATCGGTGCCGGATAAAAGAAGAGGTCACCTAAAAAAGAACCTACACCGCCGACCATAAATGCTGCAAATGGATCTAAAAGGATCGCAGCAGTACAGATGACAACATCGCAAAGATACAGATGTCCGCCAGGGACAGGGATTCCAAAAGAGCTGACTGCAATGTTCATTGCCATTAAGACCGCAGTCGTACATAACCATAAGGCAGAATTTTTGTTGTTATTTTTTGTTTGCATTTTCTAAATCCTCCTTGCATTTTCAATGTCTGTATCATACAATAATTTTGATAATATTAAATGGTCAGAAACGGAGAAAATAATATAACCAGATGAAGTATACGATCGATATGAAATGTCGTCCGATTTATCTGCAGCTATATAAACAGCTTCGGGACGATATTGTAGAAGGAGTATTTGCATATAACAGCAGGCTGCCGTCTAAAAGGCTGCTTGCAGAGGAACTGGGGGTCAGTACCATTACGGTGGAGCATGCCTATGCCTTACTGTGTGATGAAGGTTATGTGGAGTCCAGAGAACGCAGCGGCTTTTTTGTCATTTTTCGTCAGACCGACGGGTTTGCATCAGCAGTTACGGAAGTAAAAGTGCCAGTAGCAGTTTCCGGAACAGTGCAGAATTATCCGGTATTTTCTGCATCGTTGTTAAGCCGTGTGATGCGAAAGGTTCTTACGGAATATCAGGATGTGCTTTTAGAAAAGTCACCGAATGAAGGCTGTATGGAGCTTCGAAGAACATTACAGCAGTATCTTTTACGGAATCGGGGCATTCAGGTGGATACAGATCAGATCATTATCGGATCCGGAGCAGAATATCTTTATGGCCTGATCGTAAATCTTTTGGGAAAAGATAAAATTTATGCCATAGAAACGCCATCTTATGATAAGATAGAAAAGATCTATCGTAATGCCGGAGCCTGCTGTGAGCTGCTCCCATTATCAGAAGACGGTATTGACGGGACTGCACTGGCGGCTTCGCATGCAGACGTTCTGCACACGACACCATACCGGAGCTTTCCGACGGGGATCACTGCTTCGGCTTCCAAACGATATGAATATATCCACTGGGCAGAAAAAGCAGACCGTTTTATTATTGAATCAGATTATGGTTCGGAGTTTTCCGTATCATCAAAACCGGTGGAAACGTTGTTTGTGCTTTCTGACAAAGACAATGTGATCTATCTGAACACGTTTTCAAAGACCATTTCGCCGTCACTCCGTATCGGATATATGGTACTTCCGAAAAAGCTGGTCAGACCGTTTCAGGAAAAACTGGGGTTTTATTCCTGTACGGTTCCCACATTTGAACAGTACGTTTTGGCAGAACTGATCAGTAACGGAGATTTTGAAAGACATATCAACCGGGTAAGACGGAACAAAAGGAAAAAAATGAAATCTATAACATAAGGAGAAGATTATGAACGAAAAAGAATTAATTGAGATCCAGAAAAAAATCGGAGACATTGTAAAAGAATCAGCAAAGGATCCGGATGCAGCCATCGCAGCATTAGACGGGATCCGTACGGAAGCAGCGGGGGCTGTGGAAGATACATCAGCAGAATATTATAGTGTAAGCGTTGCAGTGTGTGAAGCAAAAGGTGATGTTTATGCAAGAGCCAAAAAACCGGCGGAAGCAGAAAAATGCTATATCGAAATGGTACAGAATGCAGAAAAAATGTATCAGATGGATAAAGAAAAATTTGATTACCGTCTGGGATATGCAAACTATAAACGTGCTTCTTTTTACCGCATGATCTTACAGTGTGCAGATTTTAAGAATACTCCAAAAGTGTTAAATGAACAGCAGCAGAAACTGTTTACTGTTACAGAAGGTCTTTATAAAAATGCGGTTGCCTGCACGATGGCAAATGCCAGAAAAGGGATGCTCCGCCATGCAGAACTTCATGCAGTTACGATGCATGAACTGGCAGTGCTTTATGCGGCAGTAGGAAACTATGCAAGTGCCATTGCCTGTGGAAGAGACGGAGTAAGGATCGATAAAGCGATCTATGAGAAAAAAGATGATAAAATGCACAGTTTCCGTCTTGCAAACCGGATGAATACACTGGCAGCAGTTTATACATTGATGAAAAATACACAGCTTACCATGGAAACGATCGAAGATTCTATCTTTGTACTGGAAGAACATGTTAGTGAAGATCCGCTGAATTTCGGATATATGCTGGCAAGAAATTATCTTACGGTTGCAGGCTGTTATACACAGATTGAAGAAGAAAAAGAAAATGCAGATGAAGCATTCAAAAAAGGGGTCAAATATCTGGAAGATGTGAATGTCAGAACAGAAAACCGTATCGCAGATGAATTATTAAATGCTTATATGATGGTAGGGGATCATTTCCGAAAGACGGAAAAAGAAATGGTTGCAAAATCTTACTATGTATGGGCAATGAAACTGGCATCTGATCGCTTTAAAGAGACAAAAGATGCAAAATACGACCGTATTATGACAAATTTGAAGCCATTGGTATAAAATAATTTTTGATTTTTATTCAAAATGTTGCAATTTTTATAAATGGAATTGATGAATTTTTAAAAGTATTGTAATATTTTCCCATAAGGATACATGAAATGGACACATGGTGTGTCCATTTTGTGTAAAAGAAAGGGGAAAATATGAGAAGGTTTAGAACAAACAGCAGAAAAGTACTTTCTGCAATCCTTGCTGCAGCTATGGTAGCAGGCTTGATGCCGCAGCTTCCAGCAGCAGAAGTTCATGCCGCAGAAAAAGGGGCACTGACATCAGTGGAATCCGCGGCAGCAGACAAAAACATCGTTACATTGACATTTAACGATGGAATCAAAGCCAAGATCACATTTTTGGAAGGCGATATCTTCCGTTATAATGTTGATCCAAGTGGGGAATTTTCAGAATATGCCTCAACGGTATATGGCAATGAAACTGTAAGGATCCCACAGTATCCGGATGATTATGAAGAATACAGTCATCCAGATGCAAATGTTTCCGAAGCAGATGGTTACTATGTGATCACAGCAGGAGACACAACGATCAAATTCGAAAAAGCGACTGCAAAGATGACAGTTGCATACAAAGACAAAGTGGTAATGGAAGAAAGCAAAGCATTAAAGCTTGGCGAAGAAACAACACAGTCTTTGGTAAAAAAAGATGATGAAAATTTCTATGGAGGCGGTACACAGAACGGTCGTTTTGTACATACGGGGGAAACACTCAGTATTAAAAACCAGAGTACATGGACTGACGGCGGTGTTGCTTCACCAAATCCATTCTATTATTCAAGTGAAGGCTATGGCGTTCTTCGCAACACGTTCCTCCCAGGTGTTTATGATTTTGGAAAAACTGATGATGATACAGTAACAACCGTTCATGATGAAGAAGAATTTGATGCTTACTATTTCTTATCTGATGGTGAAACTGCAACAGAAGTTGTTCAGGATGTGCTGAATGGCTATTATCATGTAACCGGTAATCCGACATTACTGCCGGAATATGCATTTTATGAAGGTCACTTAAATGCATATAACCGTGATTCATGGACAGAATCTGACGGAACAAGAGGCTGGACAATCTATGGAAGCAATTCTTCCAGCGGATCTGAAGGATATCTTTCTTCCAGAAAAGAAGCAGGACAGTCTTCAGGTTACAAATTCCCGGAAAATTCTCATGCAGAATCCTTAAACGGTTATGGCCCGAAAGTTTCTACAGAAAACTATCCGGACAGTGTAGATACTCCTTATGAATATTCTGCACGTGCAGTGATCGATCAGTATGTGGAGATGGATATGCCTTTAGGTTATTTCCTTCCAAATGACGGTTATGGTGCAGGTTACGGACAGAATGGTTACTATGTAACAGGCGACGTAAACAGTGATGAATGTGTTGCTGTAATCGATGCTAACGTAGACAACTTAAAAGATTTTACAGAATATGCTCGTGAAAATGGTGTGGAAGTAGGTCTCTGGACACAGAGTTATCTGACACCACAGGAAAACAAAAATGAATACTGGCACCTGCTTCGTGACTTCAATAAAGAAGTAACGGTTGGTGGTGTTACAACTTTAAAAACAGACGTTGCATGGGTAGGTTATGGCTATGATATGGCTCTGAATGCACAGCAGACAGGTTATAATACCGTAACAACAGGTGCAAACTACCGTCCGAACCTCATTTCTCTTGATGGATGGGCTGGTACACAGCGTTTCTCCGGTATCTGGACAGGTGACCAGTACGGCGGTAACTGGGAATACATCCGTTTCCACATCCCGACTTATATCGGACAGTCCTTAAGCGGTAACCCGAATATCGGAAGTGATATGGATGGTATCTTCGGCGGATCTTCCCTGATCACAACCCGTGATACACAGTGGAAAGTATTTACACCGACCATGTTAAATATGGATGGCTGGGGAAGCTATGCAAAAACACCTTATACAGCAGGTGATCCATATACAGGTATCAACAGAATGTACCTGAAACTGAAAGCACAGTTATTACCATATATCTATACAAGTGCTGCATCTGCATCTAACATTGATACAGGAAATGATGACGCAGGTCTTCCAATGATCCGTGCGATGTTCTTAGAATATCCAAATGATGAGTATGCTTCTACAAAAGCAATGCAGTATCAGTATATGTTCGGTAAAAACATTCTGGTAGCTCCTGTATATACAGAAACAGAAAATATCGATG
>CAZWLV010000109.1:0-5065 GCA_964634715.1 uncultured Lachnoclostridium sp.
ATGATGAATGAAAAGTCTTGCAAATATTTCAAAAAAGGATAAGATAAAGAAAGAACTAAGTTACAGGAGATTCACTATGGAAACTTTAGAAAAACTGAAACAGGAAGCTTATGAAGCTGCTTCTGAAATTTTAGAAATCGCAAACTTAAAAAAAGGAAACTTATTTGTTGTAGGCTGCTCTACCAGCGAGATCATTGGCGGAAAGATCGGTACGATGTCCAGTCCTGAAACTGCACAGGCAGTATTTGATGGCATTTATCAGGCTGCTGCTGAACATGAAGTATATCTTGCAACCCAGTGCTGTGAACATTTAAACCGTGCCCTGATCTTAGAACGGGAAGCTGCCGAAAAATACGGCTATGAAGAAGTCAATGTGATCCCTCAGCCAAAAGCAGGCGGTTCTTTCTCCACAGCTGCATACCACGCTTTCAAAGATCCCGTTGCCGTAGAACATATCAAAGCACATGCCGGCATGGATATCGGAGATACTTTCATCGGTATGCACTTAAAAGATGTCGCTGTACCGGTAAGGATCAGTTATAAACAGATCGGAGAAGCACATTTAACCTGTGCAAGAACCAGAGCCAAATTCGTCGGCGGTGTCCGTGCCGTTTATGATGAAAACAAGCTGTAATTCGAGCAAGACTTCTTTTCAGAAATTCATTTTCTGATCTATCATTTACAGCCATCTTACGGCTGCTGTAATGATGCGTTTTTTACAGCAGCCCGTAATGATGGCTGTATTTGTTAAAATTTATATAAAATTCAACTCTGTTCTGTGTATCAATTCTGCTTATTCGTGATTATGGAGCAGTTCGTGTGCTTTTCCTTTGAAATATCCGTTATAGAACACATCCATCAATGGATTTTCATCAGATCTCTTGATCACCATTGCTCCGTCTGCCTCATAAAGCCCTTTCGCTCTCGCAGCTTTATGTCTTGGTCCTGCCGGAATCGGCTGACCGCCACCCATGATACAGCCACGGCGGCATGCCATCACCTCGATCAGATGATATTCTTTTTCACCGCTCTGAACCTGTTCCAGCACTTTACGTGCATTGGCAAGTCCGCTTGCTACACAGATCTTTACGTCAATTCCATTATATGGAACGGTTGTTTCTTTAATTCCTTCTTCACCGCGGATACCACATTTTGCAATGGCATCTAACGTTGCAGAATCATGTCCTTCTGCCAGTCTTCGAAGTACCGCTTCTGTTACACCGCCGGTCACACCGAAGATCACACCGGCACCGGAACCGATACCAAACGGCATATCACAGCTTTCAGAATCAATCTTATCAAATGCAATTCCTGCATTTTTGATCATACGGATCAATTCTGTGGTCGTAATTACCACATCGGTATCTTTTTCCCCTTTGGTATAACTGTTCGGACGTTCTGCTTCCATCTTTTTCGCTGTACAAGGCATAATAGAAACCACAAATGTTTTTTTGCCCTGTGCATGTTCCGGATCACGATACCATTCTTTCAAAACAGCCGAGAACATCTGTTGTGGTGAACGGCAGGTGGATATATTCTCTTTCATATCCGGGAACTGATCTCCCACAAATTTTACCCATGCCGGGCAGCAGGAAGTCAGCAATGGTAATTTTCCGCCATTTGCCACTCTGTCAAGGAATTCTGCACTTTCTTCCATGATCGTAAGATCGGCTGTATAAGTGGTATCATAAACTTCGTCAAATCCCATGGCATGTAACGATGCCACGATCTTGCCCATCACATTTTCTCCGTTTTTCATGCCGAAAGCATCACCAACTGCAACACGTACCGCCGGAGCGATCTGAGCAACAACTCTTGTATCTTTATCTCCAAGAGCTTCCCATACTTCATCCATATGGGTACGGATCGTGAGTGCACCTGTCGGACAGAATACACGGCACTGTCCACAGCTTACACAATCCGTCTGGCTTAATGTTTTTTCAAATGCAGGTGTTACCGTTGCTTCTGTTCCTCGGTTCGCAAATCCTAAAACACCGATTCCCTGAAGTTCTGAACAGACACGTACACAGTTTCCGCATAAGATACATTTGTTTGGATCACGGATGATCGCCGGTGAACTGTAATCAACCGGGCGTACTTCATTATAATTATCATAACGCACTTCACGAACACCCATATTATGTGCCAGTTCCTGTAATTTACATTCACCGCTCTTTACACAGGTCGTACAGTCTCTGCAGTGTGCAGCAAGAAGAAGCTCTACGATCAGTTTACGATGTTTGCGAAGTCTTTCCGTATGAGTATAGATCACCATTCCATCTCTCGGTTCTTCTGAACAGGAAGCAAATAATTTTCCCCTGTCATCTTCTACCGTACAAAGACGGCAAGCACCGAAAGTAGATAATTCCGAATGATAGCACAGCGTAGGAATATCAATACCGGCTTTTCGGATAATACTTAACACGTTTTTTTCATCGGTAAATTCCACTTTTTTACCGTTAATTGTAATATATCCCATAAGTCCCTCCTATGCTTCTACGTAGATCGCATCAAATGCACAATTTTCTTTACATGCACCGCACTTGATACATTTGGTACTGTCAATGGTAAACGGTTCTTTCACTTTACCTGTGATCGCACCTACCGGACAGTTCTTTGCACATTTACTGCATCCACGGCAGAATTCCGGATTGATCACGAATTTTCTTAAAGCAGTACAGGTCTTTGCCCGGCACTTCTTATCTACAATATGTTCGATATATTCGTCACGGAAAGTACTCAGCGTACTCAGTACCGGAAGAGGTGCACTCTTTCCTAAACCGCAAAGTGCCATACTCTGTACCATCTTTGCAAGTTCTTCCAGTTTATCAAGATCTTCCAGTTCTCCATTGCCGTTGACGATCTTTTCAAGGATCTCTAACATTCTCTTTGTGCCTTCACGGCATGGAACACATTTACCGCAGGATTCTCTCTGGGTAAAACTCATAAAGAAACGGGCAACTTCTACCATACAGGTATTTTTGTCCATAACAACCATACCGCCGGAACCAACGATGGCATTAAATTTCTTTACAGAATCAAAGTCAAGCGGTTCATCCAGATGTTTTTCTGTCAGACATCCACCGGAAGGACCGCCAATCTGAACTGCCTTAAATTCTGCACCGTCTTTCAGACCGCCGCCGATATCAAAGATGATCTCTCTTAACGTACTTCCCATTGGAACTTCGATCAGACCTGTATTTTCGATCGCACCTGTTAAAGAGAATGTCTTACATCCCGGACTTCCTTCTGTACCGATGGAACGGAACCATTCCGCACCTTCCAGAATGATCTTCGGAACATTGGCATAAGTTTCCACATTGTTTAATACCGTTGGTTTTTCCCAAAGACCTTTTTCTACTGTACGAGGCGGTTTTACACGAGGCATTCCTCGGTTTCCTTCGATCGATGCTGTCAGTGCAGAACCTTCACCGCAAACGAATGCTCCTGCACCACGATTAATATGTAAACGGAAATTAAAATCCGTTCCTAAAATATTGTCTCCCAAAAGACCTGTTGCTTCCATCTGTGCAATGGCATTACGCAGTCTTGTAACAGAGTTTGGATATTCTGCACGTACATAAATATATCCATGTTCTGCTTTTACTGCATAACCGGCGATCATCATACCTTCGATCAGTTTAAACGGATCACCTTCCATTACAGAACCGTCCATAAATGCACCCGGATCACCTTCGTCACCATTACATACGACAAAACGCTCCGTTTCTTTCTGACGGGCAACCTGTTTCCACTTTCTTCCGCATGGGAAACCGCCGCCGCCACGGCCGCGAAGTCCTGATCTGTCCACTTCATCGATGACTTCGTCTCTGGACATTTCAAACATCGCTTTTTCTAATGCTCTGAATCCGCCTGATGCAAGATATTCTTCCAGACTTTCTGCATCTACTTTTCCACAGTTTTCAAGAACGATCCTTGTCTGTTTTGCAATAAACGGAATCTCATCCGGACTTGTATAGTGTGTTTCTCCTTTCGAATAAAGCAGTCTCTGGATCACATTATCTCCAAGAACTGTCTGTTCGAAAATCTCACGACAGTCTTCCTGCTGTACTTTTACATACTGTACAACAAACTCTCCTTTCTGGATCCGAACGAGAGGACCTAATTCACAGAAACCCTGACAGCCTGTTTTTTTCACGCCGATCTTCTCGTGCTCTTCTTTGTCATGAGGTGCAAATTCTAATGTAATGCCTTCGATTCCATCTGTCAGTTTCTGAAACTCTTCATGAATCTTCGCTGAGCCTGTTGCGATACAGCCTGTACCCGAACAGACTAAAATACGGCAGTCATAAGAAGCAAGTTCTTCCTGTGCCGATTTTCTCATATCTAACAATTCTTCTTTCGATCTCATCATCAGCCCTTACCTCTCAATTCTCTGATCACTTCAATTGCCTTCTCCGGTGTCATAGCAGGATGAACTTCTTCATTGACCATCATCGTCGGTGCAAGTCCGCAGGCACCCAGACAGGAAACAGTTTCCACGGTAAACATCATATCATCGGTCGTATGTTTCTTTCTGCTCAATCCCAGCTCTTTCCAGAGTGCTTCCAAAACCGGTGTTGATCTGCGCACATGACATGCTGTGCCGTCACATACTTTAATGACATATTTTCCTTTTGCTTCGAAAGAAAAATTTTCATAGAAAGTGGCAACGCTGTATGCCTTTGTTTCCGTGATCCCGATCTCCTTTGCAACATAGGTCAGAAGCTCTCCCGGCAGATAACGGTATTCTGCCTGAATGTCCTGCATGATCGGAATTAAAGAACTGGCTTTGCGTCCATAATGCTCAATAATCTCGTCGGTTTTGTCGTAGTAAGACTTATCCAGCATATTTGGTTTCCTCCTTATTTGATATTTTTGTGCATTTTTGCTTATAATGTTATTAAAATTATACATTTTTTATTCCATTTACACAATACATTAGTTATGTCTAACACACATTTTTTTACAAATTCAATCTTTTCATCTTTAATTTCCGAAAAAACCTATGCTTTTTGAGAATTTTCAGAATATTTTGTCCATCATTTTTTTGCAGATAAATCCA
>CAZWLV010000110.1:0-5061 GCA_964634715.1 uncultured Lachnoclostridium sp.
TTTGTCAGAAGGATCGGTGCATTTTTCACGGATGCAAGATAGCTTCCTGAAAGTGCATCTGCAAAATTTGTTCCAGTTGCAATGATCGCTGTTTCGAATTTATCAATGCCAAGTGTTTCCTTATAAGCATCTGCTACTTTATAAGCAGTTGCATATCTGTCAGTTCCTGCAATTCGGAATACTTCTCCCTCTTCTACAGGAGTTTCCGCAGCTTCATATTTCACACCTGTGACACGGATTTCAGCTGCGATCGCCCACCACTGTGTCGGATCTGCTTCTGTTGTAAGGAATTTTACATTTGTTACATTTTCAACGGCATCGAATTTCGCCATTTTCCAGCCTGTTGTATTTTCCCAGTTTCCTGTTGTAACCAGCTTATATTCCTCTGAATCTGCTGTTTTTACATAAATTTCATATGCTGTCGTAGATGTAAAATATCCACCGACTGATTCTTTACATGGAAGATAACGAAGTCCGTCTACCGTATATGGTTCTGCGAACTCAAAATCGATCCAGCCATCGCCTGCTGCGATCGTTGTTGCATATCCGTTCCAGTCTGTCATCCAAGATGTATTTTCGTTTCCGTCGATCGCATATTCCGCAGGGCCATACTGACTTCCTGCTGTTCCGCTATCTTCACTTCCTGCTGTTGCAGTGATCACATCTACCGGAATATCTCTTCTGTCAGATTCTGCTCCCTTCTTTTCGATCATTTCATCATAAGATTTTGCCCGGTTCAGGATCTGAACGTTTGCAACAGCTCCTTTAAAGCTTTCACTTCCGACTGTGATCTTTCCGCCTTTTACCTGTTCATTCAAATGTGCTTCATCATAAAGGGAAGCTTTTAATTCACCGTCAATGTACAGTTTCAGCATTCCGTTCACTTCACGGACTGCGGTTACAGAATGTTCTTCACCATCATTGATCTGACCTGCAACTTCTGTTTTTGAGGTTGTTGGAACGTATGCATCTGTTCCGAACGTTCCGTGTGCTTTTTCTACAACAGTTGTCACTTCTTCTCTGGAAGTAAGTGTCAGTCCGTTTACTTTCAATACGGCAAATCCATCACTGTCAATTCCAAGAGATACATTTTCTCCAAGATCCAGCAGGCTCGTATCTGTACTTTCTGTTTTTACTCTTAAAGAAAGTGTAAAGTCTTCTGTTCCTCTTAATTCATTCTTCGTATTTAATGCATATTCTTTTTCAATGTTAAACCATGTATCGCCTGTTTCTTCATCGATAACCGTTTTCACATCTGCTGCATTTTTCAGATCATCTGTTTTTGCTGCTTCTGCGATCACAGCATCTTTGTAAAATACAACATCTGTTTTTTCCTGAAGATCATTTCCGTAGAAATCAGATACCACTGCCGTTACACTGTTTTTCTCTTTCAGTGTTTCCTGTGAAGTTAATACTACCGTTCTGTAATCTTCTTTCAGTTCTGCACTGACTTCTTCACCGTTTACCGTAAACTGTCCATTCTGGATACGTTCACTGAATTTTAAAGTAATCTCATTTTCACCGGAAGTTTTTGCTGATACCAGCTCTGGTGCTTTATCATCTTTGTGACCAAACTGATAGATCAGTGTTTCATGCGGCTGTAATGTCACCGTCAATGTATCACCGTAAGATAACGTTTTTTCCAAAGTACCTTCTGCATACGGTTCTACCTGAACTCCTGTCAGATCTTTGACTGCTTTTGTGACACCTACGATCTCATTCATTGTCAGTTCATAGGTCTGTTCTTTATCCAGTGGATTGGTGAAAGAAACGATTCCTTCGGTTCCGTTCCAGCTGGAATATCCGTAAACTCCGTTTTTCGGCTGATTTCCGAAAAGTTTTGCATTTTTCAGGATCTCATGATTTTCTTCTGCCCATGTAATTGCATCAGAAACCACTTTCCATTTTGCATCATCCATCAGAGATGGTGAAAAATATAATTCCCAGAATGCAGTTCCACGTACTGCGTTCGCAAAGAGATATTCTCTGAAAACTTCTGTTGTTGCATTACTGCTGTCTGAAACACCATAGATCGGATCATGGTTGTAAATGTTCTTTAATGGGAACTGTACTTGATTCTGTTTGTAAAGCTGGTAATAAACCTGATCACGATAATAGATCTTCTGTTCATGTCGTTCACCGGTACCGATCTGTCCTGTATCACCGGAATCCTGTACCCAGATCGTGTTGACCCACTGTAACAGCCATGGGCTTAAGTTTACATAGCAGGTTGCATTGATAAATAAGCCTTTTCCTTCTGCTGCTCTCGCCGCTCTTGCTGCCGTAAACAGATCGATCCATTTTTCCCAGAGATCTGTGGTGTAATACATGTTATTTTCGCCGCCGGTCATATGATCGTGGCTTGCATTCGTACATGGGCGAAGTGAAAATCCATCCCATTTCCAATAATCGATATTAAATCTGTTTTCGTAATCTACAAATAAATTCGTCAGATTTTTTACATAACGGTCAGAACCGACACAAACATTTGTCCAGTAGTCATTCTGTGCATAACCGGTTCCCATGGCTTCCAGATACTGTGCAAAGCCTGAGAAGTAGTTATATCCGCCCTGTGGTCCTAACCAGAGACCAAACGCTGACTGGAATTTATCTGCCAATGCACTGGAAGTATAAAGTTCATTCGGGAATTTTTCGTTAAATTCCCAGAAACCTGTCTGGTTCGGTGTGCCTGTACCTGCAGAACTGCTGGCTGCTACATACGTTGTATCACCGATCACAGAATAATAGTTATTCCATCCATCATCTACAACATAAGCATCTAACGGTTCGACACCATTTTGTGTCAGACCTGCTTCTGCACCGTTAAAAGAAGCCGCAATACTTTCATCCGTAATGTTCATCATGTTGTCATACCATGAATTGTACTGTTTACGGAACTCTGTCGGTGTTGCGATCTCTTCAATATAAGCAAAGAAATCTGTCTGCACAACTTCCATTTCTGTTCCCTGTGCTGCACCGATCACATTCTGCCAGCTTACAAACTTTTCATCTGTTGTCAGCTGATTGTCTTCTTTTAATTTTGTAAATGTTTTTCCTGAATAATAACGGATCTGAGTTGTATTATCCTTTACAACCGTATCTGCTGCCGGGAATTCGGAACCCATATAAAATCCGTTTGCATAGATTGGCTGTCCAAGCATCAGTTCATGCTGTCCGATCCACATAGAAGATACTTTGGATTCATCCGGATGGCACCATAAGCCTTCTACATCTTCCGGAAGTACAAAACGGTCGGTATCAATATAATCGATCTGTGCTTTGTCCATATCAGACACACTGATCTCGATAAAAGAACGCATATAAGCATCCTGATCTTTTAATACAAATACCTGTGCAATGTCATACGTTACACCGTCTAATTCGTATGGTGCATAGCTGATGGTCAGCTTTTTACCGCCTTCAATATCTTCTTCTGCTGCATTTTCATAAGTCAGTTCACCGGAAGCGATCTGATTCTGTCTGGTAACGACAAGTTCCTGATTCCAGTTTGGTCCGATATACTGATCTTCATACAGATTCAGTTCTGCACTGGAAAATTCCTGTGCTGTTCCAAGAGCCACACCTGTCTGCACCAGACGGATATACTGTGCCGTATACGGTTTATGGAAATTAGCATAAACACGGTCACCTACGTTATATAAGCCATTTTCTTCATGAAGGTTATATGCTTCTTTTGTAAATTCACCGGCACCTGCCAATGTATATTCTTTTCCATCTTCACTTACATAAAGCTGGAAAGAACCCATGGTTCCGTTGGTACCGTAAGCCGGATCTGAATATCCCGGACGTTTATCGATCGAGAATGAACGTACTGTTTTTGCTTCTCCAAGATCGATATCTACGGTAAACGGCATTCCACTGATCGAATACGCATCAGGATAGGTATTTAAATCTCCATCAATGAGATAGCCTGTATTTTCCGCATCAAATGCAGTACCTGCACTGTTTTTGATCGTTACGTTCCAGTTGCTGCGATCCAGAGCCTTTTCCGGATTCACAACCTTCTGGGTCTTTTCCATCGTTTCTGCATAAAAATCAACTTCTGAACTGGAAAATTCTTCTGCTGATGATAATGCTTCACCTTTCTGGATCACTCTGACATACTGTGTCGTGATCTCATCAAATACTGCATATACCGTATCTCCTACGTTATACAGTCCGTTTTCTTCGTGAAGATGATAATCTTCTTCTGAAAAAGTTCCTTCGGTTACTTTCGTATAGTTTTCACCGTCTTCACTTGTCCAGATTTCATAATCCCCCATCGTACCATTGATTCCATAAGCCTTCTGGATATATCCCGGTCTCTTATCCACAGACATGGATGAAATGGTCTTCTCTTCTCCAAAATCAATATCCAGTGTAAACGGAAGACCGCTGACACTCCACTGATCGATATAAGTGTCTGTGCTTCCGTCAAAGAGCTTGCTTACTTCGGATGCGGAAAATTCCACACCGCTTCCATTCGTCAGTTTTGCAGACCAGCCCTCTGTGGAAATCGGTTCTGCTGACGGATACACCCACTGCGGATCATTTTTGATCTGATCTTCTTCTGTTTCTAAAGCTGAAGAAACGGTACTGATCAAAAAGTCCTGTGAACCCTCCTGTGGTTCCAGATCTGTGCCGATCCTCTGATTCAAAACGGCACTGGTTCTGATCTTTCCATTTTCAATGGAAAATTTTCTGGCAATCTGACCATTGCCGATGGATATCTGATCTTTTCCAATCGATACCTGTGCTGCTGTTTCTTCTGCCTGAACATAGGAGCCGGCAGTACCTGCCATCATGCTGAAGGCAAGTGTCAATGCCAGCACACTTTTAAAAGCTTTTTTCATAATAAATTCATCCCCCTTCTCTTTTTGCATTTATATTACAAAAGCTTTTTATCTGTTGTATCTTAAATTTTACCGTTTTAAAAATGTAAAGTAAATTAATTTTTTGTTACACTTGTTATAATTTTTGTGATTTTTATGTGATCTTTCATACATTTTTACATAGATTATTAAAAATATCCTGTAAATTTTATCAACTATAAATTTCGAG
>CAZWLV010000111.1:0-5056 GCA_964634715.1 uncultured Lachnoclostridium sp.
ACCGGTAATTTTTTCTTTAAAAGCTTTTTTTCAAGACTTTCTTTTTTCTTAATACGAGTTTGAATATAATGGATCGGATAATTATTGTTCTTTTTCCGATAATCTTTATTTAAGATTTCCAGACGCATACGTACATTGTTCATGGCATCCATGTATGGTCTGATCAGTTCCTGATATGCTTCCTCAGGAATGTGAAGTTCTTCATTTGTCATGAGCTTTCTCCGCAAAATCTTTCATATTTCTAGTGTTGTTTCTGTATGACAGGTTTATGTTTCCCATCAATTTTTTCATCATGATCCGACTGTTTTGACAGCCGTTTTCTTTTTGATGAAACGCTAAAACAACTGCATACCTTGATAATATTTTAACTTAGAACCCGTATATTTTCAACTATATTGACATAAAAATAACAAATTCTTAATAAATATTAGAATTCTTTAAGAAGTACCTCACCGACTGCTCACACTTTGTACACAGCCTGTTCAAAAAGCCGTTCTTAAAGGTCTCTGCTGTCCAAAATGATGGTAAATGGTCCGTCATTCATTAAAGATACGTGCATATGAGCACCGAAAATTCCTTTTTCAACGACAGGAACCGTCTTTTTGCATTCATCGCAAATATATTCATAAAGTTCATTTGCCATATCCGGTTTTCCGGCTGCCGTAAAACTTGGGCGATACCCTTTTTTACAGTTGGCATACAGGGTAAACTGTGAGATCATCAGAAGCTCTCCGCCTACGTCTGCAAGAGAAAGATTGGTTTTTCCTTCTGCATCTTCAAAAATACGAAGCCCTACCAGTTTCTTTACCAGTTTATCTGCGACGGTTTTGTCATCTTCGTCAGAAATTCCTACCAGAACAAGAAATCCCTTTCCAATCTTTCCGACTACGTTTTCCTCTACGGTTACAGACGCTTCCGTAACTCTCTGTATTACAAATTTCATAAAATTCTCCTTTTATCTCAAAAACCAGAACGGATCTTCACTATGGATAAAGTTCATCAGAAGATATCCGGCCATGACAGAAACTTTTTGGGTATTTAAAATTTCTTTTGCCTGAATCCTGTCTGCCAAGACGACTTCAATATCTTCAGAACTTTCCAAAAATGCATCTGAAGGCTCTCCGTAAGCCTCGCCATAGACAGTACTACAGGATTCATCGGTCATTCCGACAGTTGTAAAAAATGGTGCTTTATAGCAGTCATCACATTGGACAGGGGAAAAGTTCAGTCCGGTTTCTTCTTTCATTTCACGCACAGCAGTCTCTTCAATGCTCTCTCCCTCATCTACTAATCCCGCAGGAAGCTCATAAATATATTCCCCGATAGAGTATCGGAACTGTCGGATCAGTACGATCCGGTCTTCACTTCCTTTGTGAATGGCATAAATGATCGTTCCGTCTGCTTTGTTCTTTCCTGTTGTCAGCTTCAGTCCATTGATGTTCTCTGCTCTTGAAGCGACATAATAAGGGTGAACGCATCCTGTGCGGTCTTCTACCGTAAATTCAAACATATTCAAAAACTTTTGTTTTGTCTGTTGTACGATCTTTAAAATCTTTGGCATAGTTTTTACTCCTGCAGATCATTGAAATGCTTTTTTATATAAAAAACGGATTTGATGTCCATATAAAAAGGGTGACGAAACATCACCCTTTGTTCTTTATAATTCTTCGATAGAAATGTCTTTACCATCTCTCCAGATTCTTTCCAGATCATAGAATAATCTGTTTTCTTCGTCGAAAACATGTACGATAATATCTGCATAATCCAGTAAGATCCAGTTTGCTGTCTGATAACCTTCGATCTGTTTTGCTTCCATACCGGCTTTTTTATACAGATCTTCCTGAACACTGTCTACCATAGCCTGTACCTGATTTCTGTTAGAACCACTGGCAATGATAAAATAATCTGCAAGAACGGAAACTTCGGAAATATCAATGATCTTGATATCGTTAGCTTTCTTTTCTGCTAATGCATCATATGCGATTTTTGCCATTTCTTTTGATGTTGCTGCCATAGGAATTCCTCCTTATTTCTGTAATTTCCATTTGTAAAAATCATAGCTGATTTTTGTCGTCGGGTCAATCATTTCCGGACGGTCACTTAAATATTTTAATGTACCTTCCAGTACCTGATAAAGAGCTTCCTCAATATCTTCAAATGCTTTTTTTCGGATCTCTTTCAGATCCGGTGCCTTATCACGGTTCGGTTCAATATAATCTGCCATATAAACGATCATATCCAGCAGGGACATATCCGGTTTTCCGGTTGTATGGTACCGGATCGCACTTAAGATTTCCGGATCCTTTACGCCATAAACGGTTTCGGCAAGGTATGCACCCAGCTTTGCATGAAGAAGCGATGGATTTTTTGCTTCCATTTCGGTAACTTCCAGACCATTTTTCCGGCAAAGTTTGATCTTTTGTGTATTCGGGATACATTTTGCACAATCGTGAAGAAGTCCCGCTACAGCAGCTTTTGTCATATCTGCACCATAACGCATGGCAAGACTTTCCGCAGTATACATCACTCCGAGCGTATGCTCAAAACGTTCTTCTGACAGGGCTTCTTTGACCTGTTTTTGCAGTGACTTTAAATTATATTCTGTCATTTGTGACCTCCGTGATAGAGCTGGTGCTGTAGGATATATTCACTGACGGCGGTTCCTACATAGGAAGAAATGTCTTCTCCCTGTGAAAGTAAGTTTCTGATCGTACTGCTGGAAACATCAATCCTTGGAGAATTCATGATCAGACAGTCTGCATGATACTGATTTTGGATCTTTTGGATCCCTTCCATCAGTTCTGAAATTCCGGAATCATCTCTGCATGCTACCAAAAGGGTGCAAAGTGCTGCAATCTTTCCGGGTTCCCGCCACATTGGAAAATCTTTTAAAGAATCCGCACCAATGATAAAATAAAATTGATATTCCGGATAACTCTTATGAAAATTTTCCAGTGTTTCGTAAGTGTAATGATATCCTTCATCAGAACCTTCCGCTTCGCATAAATGCATATACGGTATCTGTGCGGTTGCAAGACGGATCATTTCACATCTTATATGAAAATCCAGCTGTTTCTGCTCTTTTTTATGAGGCGGATTTCCATTTGGCATGATCCAGATCTCATCCAGCTGAAACTGTTCATAAGCTGTCTGAGCCAGCTGAAAATGCCCCTTATGGAAAGGATCAAACGTTCCGCCTAAGATCCCGATTTTTTTACGCATTTTTCTTTGCTTTTGGAAGTTCGATCTTTTTGTTGTTGTCTTTTCCTTCTTTATAAAGAACGATCTTTTTCCCAATGACCTGAACTACCTGAGAACGTGTTCTTTCTGCAATGCACTCAGCGATTTCTCTTGCATCATCTTCGCAGTTCTGAAGAACGCTGATCTTGATCAATTCTCTTTTGTCTAAAGCCTGTCTGATCGCTTCCACATTTTCCGTGGTGACGCTGTTTTTTCCAACCTGAAAGATTGGATCCATCGTCATAGCAAGGCTTTTTAAATATGCTCTCTGTTTACTTGTCATATTTCCCTCATTATTTTCATAAAATCTGCTGCCCTCAATCATCTCAGACAGCAGACGGTTAATCTGTATCGTCAAATCACCATAGGATCTTCCTATATCAGTGAATGATTATTTGTAATAATCGAATACCAGTCCATACATACGAACCGTATCGCCTTCCTGAATGCCGGCTTCTTCAAGCTGCTGTAAAATACCGGTATCTTTTAAGAAACGCTGGAAGAATGCAAAACCTTTTTCGGATTCCAGATTGGTATAACCAAGCATCTTTTCGATACGAGGTCCTTCGACAATGTAAGTGTTTTCCTCTTCTTCGGATTTTTCTACGGTAAATGGAAGATTTGCATCGAATCCGATTTCCAGTTCCGGGAAGAATTCCTGTTCAAATACGATTTCTTTGACCGGTGTTTCGTCTAATACTTTTTTTACATAATAAAGAAGTTCTTTGACACCCTGACCGGTTACTGCTGAGATCGGGAATACTTTATATCCTTTCGGTTCGAATTCTTTACGGATACGATCGATCGGATTTTCACTTTCACCATCGTCATAAATTGCATCCACTTTATTCGCCGCAATGATCTGAGGACGGCTCGCAATCTCTTCATTGTACGATGCCAGTTCTTTATTGATCGCATAGATATCTTCAATCGGATCTCTCCCTTCTGTAGAAGCAGCATCTACGATATGGATCATACAGCGGGTTCTTTCAATGTGGCGAAGGAAATCATGTCCAAGACCAACTCCTTCAGCTGCACCTTCGATCAATCCCGGTACATCGGCAATCACGAAACCGTCTCCATCAAGATCTACCACTCCAAGATTTGGTACCAACGTCGTAAAATGATAATTTGCGATCTTTGGACGTGCATTGGTCACACGGGATAAGAATGTAGATTTTCCTACATTTGGGAAGCCTACCAGACCGACATCGGCGATCACTTTCAGTTCTAACTGAACTTCCAGTTCCTGTGCCGGCTGTCCCGGTTTAGCGTATTTTGGAGCCTGCATGGTAGAAGTTGCAAAATGCATGTTTCCGATACCGCCGCGGCCGCCTTTTAAAAGAGTTACTTTTTTATTGTCACCGGACATATCTGCAATGACTTTTCCACTGGCAGCATCTTTGATGACGGTTCCTTCCGGAACTTTTAAAATGATATCTTCGCCATCTTTTCCGTGACATTTTCTTTTACCGCCTTCTTCGCCGTCTGTCGCAGCAAATTTTCTGCGGTGTCTGTATTCTGATAATGTATTTAATCCTTCGTCAACAACAAAGATCACGTCACCGCCGCGTCCTCCGTCACCGCCGTCCGGACCGCCGTCCGGAACAAACAATTCTCTTCTGAAAGACACATGGCCGTTGCCGCCTTTGCCGGAACGAATGATGATTTTCGCTCTATCTGCAAACATATTTTTTCTCCTTTCGGGGAATTTTAACATAAGAAAAGCTTCAAATCAAAATGACTTGAAGCTCTTCGTTAATTACTCTGCTACTGGATAGACAGAAGCCTGCTTCTTGTCTCTTCCTTTTCTTTC
>CAZWLV010000112.1:0-2241 GCA_964634715.1 uncultured Lachnoclostridium sp.
TAGTATAAAGAATTATCCTGCATTCGTCAAAGAGTATTAAAAGATATTTGCAGCAAATGAAATTGCTTGATGCAAAAAAGTGGGCAAAAGGTGTGACATGAGTTTTAATGGTTTGAAGCACACTTTTGATGAAGTTCTTGTGGTAAAATATTGTCAAATATTCAAGAATTATCAGGATAAAAAAGAGAAGGAGGGAGAAAGTTGGAATTCGGTGAATATTTACGTGAATTAATTAAGAAGAATGATCTGACAATTTCAGCTTTGGCACGTCAAACAGGAATTGAACGTACAACTCTTTCGAAGGCAGTGTCAGGACAAAGAGTACTTCCTTATCATGCACTTGATAGAATTATAAGTCATCTGCGTTTAACACCAATGGAAGAAAAGAAACTTAGATATTTTTATGAAGAGCAATTTGAGCAAAAAGGAGTGCGGGAGTCGAGAGAGATTATTGATAAATTGTTTTCAGATTTGTCGAATTTAGATTTTTCAATGGCTGCTTTTGAAGAGAGAAAATTATTGGTAAATATCGAAGAATATGTGAAGGATCGTCTGATATTTACAGGAAGCATGAATGTAGAATTATTATTGAGAATGATTTTATCTGAAGAATTGTCAAAGGAAAATGGAACGATTGAAATGACAATTCCACCAAGATATAGTTTTTTAAATCAGGAATTAATGCAGCGTTATTTATCAGAAGATGTGAATGCAGATATTACACAAATTATTGCATTTGACACATCTGAAGGTGTGGATGGAAATTTACATAATTTAAAATATTTTTGTCAGGTATTACCATTCTGTCTATTATCTTATCAGCGATATCATCCGTATTATTATTATGACGAATATGTACAGAAACAATATATGGATCCATTTCCATATTTTATGGTTACAAGCAACTGTGTAATTTGTTTGTCTGAAAATGGATCAGAAGCTATGTTGCTTCGTTCCGAAGAGCAGGTTTTTTATTATCACCGGCATTTTCAAAATCTATTATCACAATGCCATGATCTGATCAAATATACGGTGAATCCGATAGAAATGTTGAAATCCTATGCAGAGCGTACAGATGCCGATGGATATTATACGATTATGGATTAACCTTGTTTTGGAAAATATTATTCAGACGAGTTTATTGACGAGCATATTCATCAAAGTGTACCGTATCGGGAATATCTTTTGGAAAGTGCTAAAAATCGATTTAGAGTACTTAGAACAGCTAAGAATTTCTATACATTGTATACGAAAAGTGGATTGCAGCGTTTTATGGATACAGGAGTTTTAGATGATTTTCCGGAAATATTAGTAAAGCCTTTTTCAATGGAAGTTCGAAAAAAATTGATGAATCAAATGGCAGCGGATATTGTTTCTGGAAAAAACGTTGCAAGAATTTTAGAACCGGGAATTTTTCCGGATTATTTAAGTATTACAACATCTTTGGATTCCGGAGTGGGATTTTTCTTGACACAGCAATCACCATTGAAAGAGGATTTCTTTTCGATACATTTGGAGGAGCCGTCTTTATGCAAAGCATTTCATGGGTGGCTGCTTGGATTAGCAGAAAGCAGATATGCACTAAGTGCAGAGGATACGGCTAAAGTAATGTTGGATATGACAAAATAGTGAATAGGGAGATTAAGTATTATGTTTTTAGGTTTTATATTGTTAGTAGTTTGTTTTGCTTATGGTGCATATGCAAATCCTTTATGGAAAGCTTGTGGATATTCTGAAATGTTTGCGAATGGAATCTGGCGTGCGTTGATTGGGCTTCCGGCACTGGTTGCAGTAATTTGTCTGATGATTTCCAGAGTTGATATTGCATCTAAGGCATTATTGGTGACAGTGATTTTCATGTTGATACCAATTTTGAGATTAAAAAGAGTAGGAAATCTTACGGTGAAAACGGTAGTTCTTCTCTTAGGTGCCTCTGTGGGAGTTTATTCGAGAATTCTTTTATGCTGGTCGTTGATTGGACTTCCGGCTGCAAGAGCAACAAAGCAGCAAGCGGAAGTTGATGCGGAAAATATGTTCTGGTAAGTTTGAGTATTTAAGAAAAATTTTATGAATCTTGAAATCAAAGAAATAGAAGAAAAGTATAACGAACTGATAAAAAGGACAGGGAAAGAGAATATTGATTTTTGGGGCATTAATATCATGGAAGACGAAGAGAATATGATATTTAAAATTTATCAATCCCAAAGGATCAGTAAAAATGTAAATCATCCGTTGATTGAT
>CAZWLV010000112.1:2341-5053 GCA_964634715.1 uncultured Lachnoclostridium sp.
GTTGATTGATATTGCTGTTAAGGCTTATTGATAAATTTTCTAGGAAAGGAGCGATTTTATGTTTGATACAATGATTTCAGCAGAAGGAATGGAACTTCTTGAAGAAAGACTGGGTGCTTTATTAGCTCAGGGTGTAGAAGCTGAAAAAAAACAGTCTGGTGAACTTAACATGAGTGGTTGCGCAAGCAGCAGCTGCATGGCATGGGATTAATCTTTTAGAATCCTTGAAGGGCGTCTGTGGGAAAATCCTGCAGACGCTTTATTATTTACGCGGGCAGAGATGAAAATCCTGTGCTTACACAAGCATTTGAGGAACACCGCGATCACTATGAGAAACTCGCAAAGCGTGTTTCTTATAGTTCAGTTGTAAATGAAATAGAAAAGGAACAAAATTATGCGAAAAAATCTTGATAAATATATGAGTCGTCCGGACACAAAGGTTATCATTTTAACACTGACCAATCATTGCAATCTGGCCTGTGTATATTGTTATGAACACAATAAAGAAATTTGCACGATGGATTTGAATCGGGCACTTGAAATTGTTGAAAAAGAAATGACAATGGATGATGGTTCTAATTTTGTATGTGTTTATTATTTTGGTGGTGAACCTTATCTTGAATTTGAAAATATCAAAAAAATTCATGCATTCTTAAAAAGCAGAGAATGGCCGAAGAAATGGTTTGCATTTACAACGACAAATGGAACGAAAGTAGATAAAGAAGTGCAAAACTGGCTGATTGAAAATGATGATTCTATCGAAGTGTATGTAAGTATTGATGGTACAAGAGAAATGCACAATCATAATCGAAGTAATTCTTATGATAAGATTGATATTGATTTCTTTGCAAAACATTTTCCATTTGCCAAAATGACGATCACGGAAAAAACTTTACCGCATCTGGCAGAGGGAGCAATCGCACTTCATGAAAAAGGATTTGAAGTATCCGCTAATATGGGACATGGAGTCACATGGGAGGAAGATAGTCCGAAGATTCTGGCTGAACAGTTACATATTTTGATGGAATATTACTATCAGCATCCGGAATATAAACCGGCTAATACATTGAATCTTCCGATTCTGGATTTAGAGCCGGAATGTGAGCATCCACGTCGATTCTGTGGTGTTGGACCGATGATGCGCTCCTATGATGTAAATGGAGAAGCATATCCTTGTCATGCATTTGCTCCATTATGTATTGGAAAGGAAAAAGCAAAACTTTCTCAAAAACTGGATTTTTCCTGTCCATTGGAGAGAGCAGAATTAGATGAAAAATGTCGAAATTGTCCGGTAGTCGGATATTGCCCGACCTGTTATGGAATTCAATTCGGAGCTACGGGAAATGTATATCATATGCCGGAAGGACATTGCAAAATGATGAAGGTGCAGTTTTTATGTAATGCCAAATTTAAGTTCCATTTATATCAAATGGGACGTTTGGAATTGACCAAAGAACAGGAAGTAAGATTTTTACAAAATATTAAAGCAGTACAGAAACTGGCAGAGTAAGAAATGGAAAATTTAAACAGATATTATCAATTATATCCTGATCTTTGGAGAGGTTATGAAGCAGGTGAATTGTTAGGCAGTGGTTCTTTTGGAGATGTTTATGCATTAAAAGAAATAGGTTCTTCTAATTCCCCAACGGAGGCTTTCAAAGAAGTGTTGATTCCGCCTACATCTGCCGGTGGTCTGGAGGAGGCTTTTTTTCAGGGATTGGATATTGAAGGTGCAAAATACTATTATGAGGGGATGAAGAACAAAGCACTGGATGAAGCAAACATTATGAAAAATTTTTCGAATTGTCCGAATATTGTACAGTTTAAAGATTATCAAATTAAAGAACTGCCTTTGGATTCGGGTTTATTTGGCTGGGTTCTTTTTGTGCGGATGGAATTGCTTCAGCCGTTTAAAGATAAATTTTTCTCAGAAGGAATGACACTTAAAGAAACGATAAAGTTGGGTATTGATCTTTGCACCGCACTGGAAGCCTGTCAGGAAAAAAATATTTTGCATCGAGATATAAAGCCGGAAAATATTTTCTATTCGCCGCTAACAAAAACATTTAAATTAGGAGATTTTGGAATTGCCTGTTATATGAGCAGACTTACAGAAGAAAAAGGATTGGCGGGAACATTGACACATATGGCACCAGAAATTTATCAGGGCAAGCCATTTGATCATGAAGCAGATTTATATGCCGTTGGAATGATTCTTTATAAGCTGTTAAATGAAAACAGAATTCCATTTTTGCCGGATTATCCAGAAAAATATTCGCCGGTTATGAGAAATCAGGCCATTCGAAGAAGGCTGGAGGGCGAAGAAGTGCCATTGCCTAGTATTGGGAGAAATAAAAAGGGCAGTTCTTATTCTTTAATGGGTGTAGAAGATTGTTCGGAAAAAATACGTGAACAGATTGCGCAAATCGCACATAAGGCAATTACGTCAGAAAGAACGAAACGATACAGATCCGCTGGGGAATTGAAACGTGCGTTGATGAACTGTGTTGAAGAGGATACCTTTTGATCGTTGTTGGGAATTTTGGAACAGTTGTGCAGATTATATTGTGATCGAAGGATCAGTAAATAAGAAAAATTTTTAAGGAGCATTGTTTCGTAAAGTAATTACGGGGCAATGCTTCTTTTTGCGAAGCAAAACTTAAGATAAGCCTGTGAATTGTTGCTGTTTACGAGATACGAGTGAACGATAAC
>CAZWLV010000113.1:0-4948 GCA_964634715.1 uncultured Lachnoclostridium sp.
TGAAAGGTTTAAATACTCGGGTCATGAGCAATCCTGCGAGGACTGCAATGGATACGGATAATAATACTGTCATGTATGTGATTCCTCCCTTATTCTATTTTTTAACCAAACGCCATTATAGTCCTCAAAAATTTTTATTTCAATAGAAAAATTTAAAATTATTAAAAAAATATAAAATCTTAACTGTTTATAAACTGCCATTCTGAAAGAATTTTCTAAAATCTGCCAGAGTGGAAGAAAAATAATTAAAATTTATGATGTCCCAGTACATTTTTTGCAAAATCAATGGTCTGATTCATCTGCTGGATTTCCTGAGTGCTTTTCCCTTCCTTTAATATAGAAAATAAAATATCAAATTCTTCTGAAGTAAAGGAGATATTCTGTTTTCGGGCACTTGTCATGGCTGCCATTAAAATAGGCAGAATATCATGATTTGTTTTCCCTTCGATCTTTTCTGAAATCTTAGTAAGAAGAAAAACCTTCTTCGGATCCATGTTCTTCAGTGCCGGGTGATCCTTCCACGTAGGTAAACTCATCGACGAGGTCACTTCCTTCCATCATTTTTTGCATGGAATTCAGATCAGGCATAGAAAATCCTTTATTTCCGAAAAAGGAAGTAAAAGGATCGGTATGCTGAAGATCAGACGGCGAAGAAGGGGGAGCTGCACCGAAACCTTCAAACATCTTAAACAATGCCTGATATTCTTCCATGTGATTCATCATATTCGTAACCATCTCAAAAATATGCATAAATTCCAGAAGCTGCAGATACATGGAAATGAGCTGCTGGATATGTAAAGGAAAATAAGGAAGAAACAGTTTTAGGGATTCTGTCAGGTATGGATTGTTTTCACGGCAAGGAGGGTATCCGAAGATACCCCCAAAACCCTGTGTATTACGGTTAGCAGCCACAGCCGTCTCCGCATCCGTTATTCCAATTTCCGCCGCAGCCGCTGCTGCATCCACATCCGGAATTATTGGTTAATCCAAGTCCGCTGCCGCAAAAGATCAAAAGCAGGATCAGCCAGATGCAGCTGTTGTTGCCACAGCCGTCATTATTGCATCCGCATCCGCCGTTGTTAAATAATCCGATGCCGTTGTTTCCGCCGCAGAAAATACTGAGCAGAAGCAGGATCCAGATAATAGAACAACAGTCACTGCCGTTTGATTGATTGCAGCCACAACCACAACCAGAAGATAAGTTTCCCATAGGATACCTCCAAATTTTCTTTACACCATATCATATGTGAGGAACGATGATGTGTTACAGAAATGAGAAGTAAAATTCAGATATTTTTGAAAATGACAGGATAAAAAATATCTGTTTTTTATGCAGAGGAGTCATATTTTTGAAATGCTTTTTCACTTGACATCGCTAAAGGTGTTGTATACAATGATACAAGATAAAGGCGTATACAATTTTGTTAAAGCGACTGGAAAAGTACAGGATATTTACATGATGGTATTTGACGACTGCTGATCAGCCAAAAAACTTGCAAAGTGTGTTTTTGCTGTTTTATCAGATTTAACAAAGATGGATCAAATGGAGATTCAGATTGTAAGCCTTGGGAGGAAGATTATGGAGAACAGAGAAGTAAAGTTTAACAGTAAAACAAATCTGCTTCAGTTAGAAGAGCATATGTATCATCTGGTGGAAAATCCAACTGCCAATGTTTTCAGAAACCTGTTTCCGTATACAGAAGTGCCTCGGATTGCCTTTAATGACCGTGTCGTACCGCATTGTATGCCGGAAGAAATCTGGATCACAGATACGACATTTCGTGACGGCCAGCAGTCAAGAGCCCCGTATTCTACAGAACAGATTTTGACAATCTATGATTATATGCATCGTTTGGGAGGTCCGAAAGGAAAGATCCGTCAGAGTGAATTCTTTTTATATAGTAAAAAGGACAGAGATGCTGTTTATCAGTGTCTGGAAAGAGGTTATGAATTTCCGGAAGTTACGGCATGGATCCGTGCCAATAAAAAAGACTTTCAGCTGGTAAAGGATATCGGTTTAAAGGAAACGGGGATTCTCGTAAGCTGTTCGGATTATCATATTTTTTATAAAATGAAAATGACCCGTCGGGAAGTGATGGATCATTATTTAAGTATTGTCCGTGACTGTCTGGAAATCGGTATCAGTCCAAGATGTCATCTGGAAGATATTACCAGAGCGGACATTTACGGTTATGTGATACCATTCTGTCTGGAATTGAAAAAGCTGATGGATGAATACCAGATCCCGATCAAGGTACGTGCCTGCGATACGATGGGATATGGGGTTAATTATCCGGGAGCTGTGATCCCGCGTTCGGTGCCGGGCATCATTTACGGTATCATGACACATGCCGGCATTCCGTCAGAACTGATCGAATGGCACGGTCATAATGATTTCTATAAAGCAGTCAGCAACTCAACGACGGCATGGTTATATGGTGCCTGCGGTGTAAACTGTTCGCTGTTTGGTATTGGAGAACGTACCGGAAATACGCCGTTAGAGGCGATGATCTTTGAATATGCACAGCTTCGGGGAACCTTAGACGGTATGGACACGACGGTGATCACGGAACTGGCAGAATATTATGAAAAAGAGATCGGATATCATATTCCGCCTCGCACACCGTTTGTAGGAAAGAACTTTAATGTGACAAGAGCGGGGATCCATGCAGACGGACTTTTGAAAAACGAAGAGATCTACAATATTTTTGATACGGAAAAATTCTTAAACAGACCGGTACTCGTAGCGATTTCCAACACTTCAGGGCTTGCCGGTATCGCACATTGGATCAACACTTATTTCAAATTAAAAGGTGACGAACAGATCGCCAAGACGCATCCGATGGTAGCGATGGTAAAAGAATGGGTAGATCAGGAATACGAATCAGGACGAATTACCGTTCTGACCGATGAAGAAATATTAAGAACGATTGATGATGCCTGCAAATGTCTTGGCATCAGATTTCACGGATATGGAGCAGAGAAAGAGGATGAAAAATAATGATTCGAAGGAGATGGGTGATAAATATTCCCTTAGAGGAAAAGTTTATGACCGGATCCGGGAAAATATTTTAAATGGTGTTTATAAAGAACATGAAGAATTAAAAGAGGCGACGTTAGGAGAACAGATGGGAGTATCAAGAACTCCTGTCAGAGAAGCGTTAAGACAGCTGGAACTGGAAGGTCTGGTAGAGATCATTCCAAATAAAGGAGCCAGAGTTACCGGTATTACACCGAAAGATATCGAAGATATTTATCAGATCCGTTATCTTTTGGAAGGCTTATGTGCCAGATGGGCAACGGAACATATTACAGAAGAACAGTTAGAAAAGATGGAAGAAATCTTATATCTGACAGAGTTTCATGCTAAAAAAGAAAATCATGCACAGGTTTATGATCTGGACAGCCAGTTCCATGAACTGATGTATGAAGCATCAGGAAGTAAGCTGCTGAACAACATTTTGTCAGATTTTCATATGTATGTGACAAGGATCAGGAAGATTTCTTTATCAAGCAGCAGCCGTTCGAAAAATTCTACGGAAGAACATCGTGCGATTTTAGATGCGATCAAAGCACATGACGGAGATCTTGCAGAAAAATGTGCTCATGACCATGTGACCAGTACGATTAAAAATAATCATGATCATGGATTATAAAATCAGAAGAACCGGATCGTCTAAGAAAGCGATCTTCTCATAATTGCGTTAAAAATGACAGCAGTATAGGAAAGGATAGAACATGATGAAAAAGATTAAAATGACGACACCATTGGTTGAAATGGACGGAGATGAAATGACCAGAATCCTCTGGAAAATGATCAAAGAAGAACTTTTAGAGCCATTTATTGATCTGAAGACAGAATATTATGATCTTGGTCTTGAAAAGAGAAATGAAACCAATGATCAGATTACAGTAGATGCTTCTAATGCAACAAAGAAATACGGTGTTGCAGTTAAATGTGCAACGATCACTCCAAATGCAGCCCGTATGACAGAATATGATCTGAAAGAAATGTGGAAGAGTCCAAACGGAACGATCCGTGCGATTCTTGACGGAACTGTTTTCCGTGCACCGATCATTGTAAAAGGGGTAGATCCTTATGTGAAAACATGGAAAAAGCCGATCACCATTGCACGTCATGCCTATGGCGATGTCTATAAGGCAACAGAAATGCGGATTCCGGGAGCCGGTAAATGTGAAATCGTCTATACAGCAGAAGATGGAACAGAAGAACGGGCATTGATCCATGAATTTAAAGGTGCCGGAGTTGTGCAGGGACAGCATAATTTAGATGATTCCATTGAAAGTTTTGCAAAAAGCTGCTTCCAGTATGCACTGGATACGAAACAGGATCTGTGGTTTGCAGCCAAAGATACGATTTCTAAAAAATACGATCATCATTTTAAAGATGTATTTGCAGATCTGTATGAAAAAGAATATAAAGCAAAATTCGAAGAAGCAGGAATCACGTATTTCTATACACTGATCGATGATGCAGTAGCACGTGTAGTAAAATCCGAAGGCGGATTTATCTGGGCCTGCAAAAACTATGACGGAGATGTAATGAGTGACCTTGTGGCAACTGCATTTGGTTCTCTTGCCATGATGACATCTGTACTGGTTTCTCCGCATGGATATTATGAATATGAAGCAGCCCACGGAACGGTGCAGAGACATTATTATAAACATCTCAAAGGAGAAGAAACTTCTACCAATTCTATGGCAACGATCTTTGCATGGACTGGTGCATTAAGAAAACGTGGTGAGCTGGATCACCTTCCGGAACTGGTTGAATTTGCGGATAAGCTGGAAAAGGCAGCTGTTAAGACAATTGAAGACGGTAAGATGACAAAGGATCTGGCATTGATCACATCTTTGGAAAATGTAGAAGTATTAAATTCCCTTGACTTTATCAAAGCGATCAGAGCTACTTTAGAAACCATGTAAT
>CAZWLV010000114.1:0-4936 GCA_964634715.1 uncultured Lachnoclostridium sp.
ATTTATCCGGCAACTTCCATTTTCATAGATAATCCCTCTTTTCTGCTTTGCTCCGTAAAAAACATCATTCATATGTGAGCAGACTTCTTTTGCAGTGCAAAACTTAACACAATCCTGCAAAAATATTTGCAATCCCAACTTACATCAGTTATTATATAATTGAATTTAATAAGTCAATAAGGAGTGCTTATGATGGACATCAATTATGAACTTTACAAAGTATTTTATTACGTAGCGACTTCACTCAGCTTCTCTGAAGCCTCAAAACAGCTGTATATTTCCCAATCCGCTGTCAGTCAGTCGATCAAAACACTGGAACGTCGTCTGAACCAGAATCTCTTCATCAGAAGCACCAAAAAGGTTCGTCTGACTCCGGAAGGAGAAATCCTGCTCCGTCATGTAGAACCTGCCATCAATCTGATCCAGCGCGGAGAAAATCAGATCGTGGAAGCCAACACCCTTGGCGGTGGTCAGCTTCGTATCGGAGCCAGTGACACGATCTGCCGTTATTTTTTAGTTCCGTATCTTAACAAATTCCACAAAGCCTACCCGAATGTGCATATTAAAGTCACAAACCAGACTTCACCGGGATGTGTAGACCTTTTGGAAAACGGACAGGTAGATTTTATCGTTACGAATTATCCCAACTCCCGTATCAGCAATACCAACCGGATCCATACGATCAAACGGTTCAGTGATGTATTTGCAGCCAACAAAAATTTCTTTGATCTGGAAAATAAAGTTCTTTCTTTTGAGGAATTGTTAGATTACCCGATCCTGATGTTAGACCGTCAGAGTACCACGAGCGAATTTCTGCATCATCTCTTTTTACAGCATGAACTGGATCTGGTACCGGAAATTGAATTAAGCAGTAACGACCTGCTTTTAGATCTTGCAAATATCGGTCTTGGAATCGCTTTCATTCCGGATTATCTTCTGACCAAAGACCGACCTGATATGTATCCGCTGAAATTAAAAGAATCTCTGCCGGAACGTGAGATCGTCATCGTTACCAGCGAACCGATGCCGTTAAGCCCGGCTGCCAGAGAATTCATCAAATTCTTTCAGGAAGATTAAACGATCATTCCAGTTATTACAGCGTTTCAAAAAACTTTCGCAAACTGGACATTTTCACTGCCCGCATGGCTTTTATTTCACAGGAACGCCCAGTATTTTCGCACGTTAATACAACAGTCTTTCTTATGAAATCAAAAAATTCTGGGAATTAATTTTCCCAGAATTTTTTTAATACTGCCGGCAGCTTTGAAACATTTCCTGAAATCACTTGCTGCCATTCTCTCGGAAAAAGATTCTGATATTCTTTTCGCAAAAAACGTTCATCCAGCAAAAGAACACAGCCTTTATCATTCATCGTTCTGATCACCCGTCCTGCTGACTGCAAAACCTTGTTCATTCCCGGATAAAGATAGGCATAATCAAATCCTCCCAGTCCTCTTTTATCAAAATACTGTTTTAAAAGTTCCCGTTCGATACATACCATAGGCAGTCCCGTTCCGACGATCAACGCTCCGATGAGTTTTTCTTCCGTCAGATCGATCCCTTCGGAAAACACACCGCCCATAACGCAGAAACCAAGCAGGGAATTTTCCTGCTCTCTTTCGAATTCTTTTAAAAATTCTTCCCGTTCTTCTTCTGACATCTGTGGATTTTGCAGTCTGCATACACAGCTGCTTCCCATCTTGGAATCTTTAAAAATTTCATATACATTTTTCAGCATTTCATACGACGGAAAGAAGATCAGATAATTTCCCTTCCGGCAATGAACCGTCTCTTCGATGTAACTGCTGATCTTTTCGTACTCTGTTTTTCCCCTGCGGGTATATTTTGTCGTAACATCATTTCCTATAAAAACCAATTCATTTTCCGGTGGAAAACAGGAAGTGGCATATACGGCATAATCTTTTGTATCACCGCTGAGAAGTTCTTTATAATACAGGATCGGCAAAAATGTCGCTGAAAAAAAGACACATCCTCTTCCGTGCTGCAGATATTCCTTCAGACGATTTGCCGGATGAATGCAGAAAAGGTTTAAACGAAATTTCCCATCACCGCACAGCTGCGTGTAAATCGTATAACTTTCATCGAGCACTTCATAGGTATTTAAAAAAGTTCTCAGATTCAGATAAACTTCTGTCGCTTTTTCTTTGATCTCCGGATCTTCCACAATTTCAAGATATTCCTGAAGTTCTCCTGACAAAGATAAAAGCTGCAGGTAAAGTGCATTGATATCCGCTAATACCTCATAATTTTCGCATTCCCGTTTTAATTCCAGCAAATTTGAATTGCTCTTTTTCAGCTGTTTTTCCAGCTTTGGTGCCTTTCCTCTGATCAGTTTTTTTAATTCCAGAAAATCTTCTTTGCAGATAGAAGCACTGTACATCGTTCTGGCACGTTCTACCAGATTGTGTGCTTCATCTATGAGAAAGACATAATCTTCTTTTTTTCCTTCTGAAAAGAAACGTTTCAGATGCGCCCTTGGATCAAAAGCGTAATTATAATCACAGACGACAAAATCTGTCCACACAGACAGATCCAGACTCAGTTCAAACGGGCATACCTGCCACTTTTTCGCATGTTCCTGAAGATTCTCCCTTGTCAGCTGATCGTTTTCCGTATTCAGCAGTTCGAATACTGCATCGTTGATCCTGTCAAAATGTCCTTTTGCATAGGGGCAGTTCTCCGGATTACAATTTACCTCTTCACAAAGACACATTTTTTCTTTTGCAGTCAAAATAACGGATTTGATCCGCAGGTTCTGGGTTCTCAAAAGATCCAGACAATTCGCTGCTACTGTCCGTGTGATCGTTTTTGCCGTCAGATAAAAAATCTTATCACTCAGTCCCTCTCCCATCGCTTTTACAGAAGGAAAGATCGTCGCAAGCGTCTTTCCGGTTCCGGTCGGTGCCTGTATAAACAGTCTTTTTTCTCTTAAAATGCTCCGGTAAACACTTCCTGCCAGTTCTTTTTGACCTTGACGATATTCATAAGGAAACTGCAATGTTTTGATCGCTGCATTCCGAAGCTGTTTCCATTCATAACGAAATTCTGCCCATTTTTGATAGGCAAAGATCAGTTTCTCAAACCATTCTGACAGATCCGCCATCGAATAACTTTCATGGAAATACTTGATCTGCTCTGTATCAAGATTTACATAGGTCATCTGCACTGACATCTGTTCTTTCTCATTCTGCAAGCCATAAATATATGCATAACATTTCGCCTGTGCCAAATGTACCGGTACCGGTTCTTTTAAATATTCCAGACTTTTATAAATCCCTTTGATTTCATCAATGGTTACAGGATTTCCGTCGATCACACCATCTGCACGGCCTTCTATCTGAAGATCAAATTTTTCCATAACGATCCGGTGTTTTAAAGTCACTTCCGCATGATATTCTGAACCCATGCTTTTTTGTATTTTCCGATGGATCCTTGCACCTGCCTGCATACTTTCCGTATCTTTTTTCCCGCCTGTACGAAGATCAATATCCCCTGAACGCAAAATAAATTCTACAAGCTCACGCACTGAGATTTTGACCAGTTCCCGTTCCATATGATTGCCTCTTCTCCTAATCTTTTCCGCAATTCCCGTTTTTCAATGTCGAATTTCCGGCTTTTTTACTGATCCAACAAAGTTTTTCGAACTTTTTGCAGACAAAATGCCTGCTATTGAAACTCTGTCATTTTATCACGGAATTTTAAAGGCAACAACTGCTTTTGCAGTTTCTCATTTTTTCTTGCTTCGATCCCGATACTCTCCACAAATGCTTTCCACAAAGCAGAATATTCCTTTTCTGCATCTGAAATTGTTTCTCGCAAGAATCCTGCTGCTTTTGCATTTTCTAACATCACCCATCCTTTTTGTGCCCTATGCACGATCGCTTTTTCTCTTCCTTCATCATAAATGATCCAGTTTTCCATCGGAAAACGGTCTGCAAAATGAGGTGCGATCAAAGGCAGAATATCATTTTCCGGCTTTACTTGTGCATAAAGCAGCTTTCCTGACAATTCCCGAAAACGTACAAATCCCATAAATCTATGAGCTTCATTCCATGTCTTTTTTCCCAGTGCAGATACGGTACATACATACTCCTGTGTCAGACAATTCATCACATTCTTACCCTTCGGAAGATGAAGTCCCAAAACGATGGTCTTAAAAATAGCATCTGCCTTTTCTTCTTTCCAGCTGGCAGCCGCACGACAGATTACTTCATATGCTTCTACTCCCAGCTCCCTTCGAATCGTCTTTAATACTTTTTCTGCTTTTTCCGCACTTTCTTCCACATCACGATAATCTGCAAAAAGTTCCCGTTCTGTATATTCACTCAGCTGTAATTTTACATTTTGAAATCCCAGTCTGCTCGCATAAGCATCATATACACCGCTCATGATCCCTTCCAGACTGTTCCTGCATAAAAAGATTGTCATCGAATAATGATAACTGCTGATAAGTCACATTTTCCGTAAGATGTGACGGCAGTTTCTCCTTTACCCCTAATAATTGTCTTGTAATAAAATCTTCTTCTATTTTTAAAGGATACATCTGTTTTCCATTACATGTAATAAAATAAATGGCTCTTTTCAGTACCACGCCAATACGTTTCAGATCTGAAAAATCCAGACTTCCCATTCTCCGTGCTTTTACGATCCGGAGTGCTGATTTATTGCCGATCCCCGGCACACGCAGCAGCATATGATAATCCGCACTGTTGATCTCTACCGGAAAACATTCCAGATGCCGTAATGCCCAGTCACACTTCGGATCAAAATAAATATTAAAATTCGGCTGCTTTTCACTTAAAAGTTCCTCTGCTTTAAATTCATAAAATCTCAAAAGCCAGTCTGCCTGATATAATCGGTGTTCTCTCAAAAGCGGCGGTCCTTCCAGCGTAGCCGGAAGCTGTTTTTCCTGATT
>CAZWLV010000115.1:0-4907 GCA_964634715.1 uncultured Lachnoclostridium sp.
CTTGCAAAATATGCAGGCGTTCCGGTATGGAATGGTCTGACGAATGAGTTCCATCCGACACAGATGTTAGCAGACCTTTTAACAATTCGGGAGCATCTTGGCGAGATCAAAGGAAAGAAATTGGTTTATATGGGAGACGCCCGTTACAATATGGGAAATTCATGGATGGTTACCTGTGCGAAGATGGGAATGCATTTTGTGGCTTGTGCACCGAAAAATTATTTTCCGGATGCGGAGCTGGTAAAAACCTGTGAAGAGATCGCAGCACAGACCGGAGGAAGCATTACCTTGACGGAAAATGTGGAAGAAGCTGCGAAAGATGCAGATATCATCTATACAGACGTATGGGTTTCTATGGGAGAACCGGATGAGATCTGGGAAACACGTCTGAAAGAACTGATGCCGTATCAGGTAAATAAACAGGTAATGTCTTATGCAAAACCAGATGCGATCTTTATGCACTGTCTGCCGGCATTCCATGATCTGGAAACGGAAGTAGGACGGGAAGTTTATGAAAAATTTGGTGTCAGCGAACTGGAAGTGACACATGAAGTGTTCGAATCAGACCAGTCCGTAGTATTTGATGAAGCAGAAAACCGTATGCATACCATCAAAGCAGTGATGCTGGCAACGATCGGAGTATCTTAAATGAATAAAAAGGTTCGGGAACCATTTTTTCGTTCTTATGCAGTGAATATGCTCCTGAGTATTTTGATCATCATTTTCTCAGTGTTTTCATTTTTGAACATTGCAGGAACGGAAATCTGGCAGATACTGCTCTTTTTCATGGCAGGTGCTGCAAATTTTATTGCAGCCATGGTCTGTTTTATAAGAAATAAAAAATTCCGAGGAAATCTGTATTCTGTGCTTTGTACGATTTTTATTCTTATGGCACTATTTCTTCTGGTGCGTTTGGTTATTGGAGTGATTCCTATCGCATTTTGAAAAATTTGAGTGTGATCGTAAAAAACAGGTGCTGCGATAAAAGAAATGAAAGCAGTTATGAAAGATGAGCCAGTTGGAAAAGAAAGAATGAGAGAAAACTTGAAAAACGAATCAAACACAGGATGGGCAGGGAAAACCTGCCTTTCCTTTAGTACATTGGAATCGACCAATGATTATGGAAAAGCACTGGCAAAAGAAAAACGGGTTCATGGGACATTGATCGTGGCAGATGAACAGACTGCGGGAAGAGGGCGCAGAGGGCGAATCTGGCAGTCACCGAAGGGAACCTCGATCTATATGAGTCTTTGCCTGGAACCGGAATTTTTGCCGGAACGGGCAGCAGGGCTGACACTTGTCATGGCACTGGCTGTAGCAGCAGGAATCCGTGAAGTGACTGGTGCAGAATCCATGATCAAATGGCCAAATGACCTTGTTGTGAATAAAAAGAAAGTCTGTGGGATCCTGACGGAACTATGTATGGAAAAGGATCGTTATGTCGTTGTGATCGGTACTGGCATCAATGTCAATACAGAACATTTTCCGGAGGAGATCCGGGAGACAGCCACTTCTTTGAAAATGGAAATCGGAAAAGAGATCAAAAGGGAAACATTGATCCGGGCGGTTTTGAAGCATTTTGAAATATTTTATGAAAAATACAGTCAGACTGGAGATCTGACTCTTTTGAAAGGATCTTACGAGGCAATTCTGGCAAATAAAGATCGAGAAGTGTGTGTACTGGATCCAAAGGGTTCTTATACAGGGATTGCGAAGGGAATCACAAACGATGGAAATCTGATCGTGATCTGTGAAGACGGCAGCAAAAAAACAGTCTCTTCGGGAGAAGTTTCCGTAAGAGGGCTGTATGGATATGTTTAGAAAGGAAAAAGTAAAATGGAAGATAAAATGACAGTTCTTTGCGTGTCAAATTCTTATGAAAAGAAATATTATCTGAATCCGGAATTTATGGGACTTCCAAAGACCATTAAGGATGATCTTCAGATCTTAAGTGTTCTTTTTACAGAAGATGTGGGAGGAATCCTGACATTTGGATTTGAACCGGATGGCACATTGACTTTAAATGTGACTTGTGATGAAGGAGATCTTTTGTTTGATGAGATCGGAAGTGAGTTAAAGATCAAAGAGATCCAGCGGACACGTCAGACATTGCTGGAAGGTCTGGAAACTTATTATAAAGTATTTTTCCTAGGAGAAAAACTGGAAGAAGTATGAGAATTGGAAATGTAACGTTAGAGAATAATGTGATACTGGCACCGATGGCAGGAGTTACCGACCTGCCGTTTCGCCTGCTCTGCAAAGAACAGGGGGCAGGACTTCTATGTATGGAAATGGTCAGTGCCAAGGCAATCTATTATCGTAATAAAAATACGGAAACATTGATGGAGATCGATGAAAGGGAACGGCCGGTATCTTTACAGCTGTTTGGATCTGATGCTGATATCATGAGCGAGATGGCAAAAAAGATCGAAGAACGGCCGTTTGACATTCTGGATATCAATATGGGCTGTCCGGTGCCGAAAGTTGCCGGGAATGGTGAAGGATCGGCATTGATGAAAAATCCGGAGCTGGTACGGGAAATCGTTTCTAAAGTGGTAAAAGCGATCGAAAAACCTGTAACAGTAAAGATCCGCAAGGGATTTGATGATGCCCATGTGAATGCGGTAGAGATCGCAAAGATCATCGAAGACTGCGGTGCAGCGGCGGTAGCAGTCCATGGACGTACCAGAGAACAGTATTACAGCGGTCAGGCTGACTGGGAGATTATCCGTCAGGTGAAAGAAGCGGTATCGATTCCGGTCATCGGGAATGGTGATGTGACAGGTCCGGAATCTGCAAAGAAAATGATCGAAGAAACCGGTGTAGACGGAATTATGATCGGTCGTGCAGCCAGAGGAAATCCATGGATCTTCGGACAGATCAGAGATTATCTGGAAACAGGGATCCTGCCGGAAAAACCTTCTTTAGAAGAAGTACAGAAAATGATGCTTCGTCATGCGGCAATGCAGCTGGAATATAAAGGAGAATATACCGGAATCCGGGAGATGCGGAAACATGTAGCATGGTATACCGCCGGATATCCAAACAGTGCAAAACTTAGGGCAAAGATCAATGAAGTGGAAAGTTATGAAGAATTGGTAGAACTTTTAAAAGGCTGACATCAAATATCAATGAGCCTGCTCACACCTGAATCATTCTTTTACGCAGCAAATCAGCAAGTGATTCACTGCTGTCTGTACAGTAACAAATATTTCTTTAAGATTGGAATGTCCGGAAAACCGGATTCATATATTGATAGAAAGATGCTGCTGTACAGACAGTATTGATGTACTTTACTGCATAGGTATGTAAGAATAGGATTCATAAAGATGACTGTTCAAGCAATAGCTGGTATGTAAAGCAAGATATGATTTGAGCATGTTTTTGCGAAATGAAACCTGAAAAGATATATGGATAAGAGGATCGGTTCTATGGAAGAATGGGTAAAAAGCTTACCAAAACTTGCACGAAAAGAAACATTGCCGGAAATTCCAAGAAAACTTCGCTGGAAATCAAAATTTTTTGGAAAAGATCGTACAATCGAATATATTGCAGCTTACTATCAAGAGGAATCCGCAGGTCGGGTTCCTTTTTATCTGCCTTATATTTATATGAAAGAAATCTTTCGGTATTTGTGCCAGTGCGGTGGATTTCGCAAAAAACAGGCAGATCTGGTTTTGATCGATGGAGGAGATGCACGGATCGACTATTTTTTATGTGAATTTCTGGAAGATGTGAATTATCTGACGATCATCACGGAACGAAAGGTATATTTTGAAAGTCTTCAGGAACGGGCGTTTCAAGAATTGGGGCTTTTGATCGACCTTTATCAGCCTTGGGAGGAAAAACATCTCAAAGGAAATATGGTGTGGGATTTTAGTGAGCAGCTCCAGCGAACGGACTGTTATCCGGAGGGTGCCGTGTGTTTTGCACCTCATAAGAAATCGTGGAAGCAGAAAGAACTTTTGAAAGATTCAAGAAATCTGATACCGGTCTCTTTGAAAAGTATCAAAGCCGGGAATCTGATCCTTTCTCCGTCACTGGCAGAAAGTCTTTTGATCCCCCGTGGATTTCCGTTTCGTGAAAGCCGGTGCAAGGAATTAAAAAAATGGTGCAGTTATGGCCGCTGGAGCATTCAGATAGAGAGCAGAATCCCTTGAAAATCCTTGACATTCGGGGGTCTCACTGATATAATATCAAAATTGTATGCATAGATATTTTTTTGAGAAAAATATGCATTATTTACAGGTATTCAGGGAAGAAAAACGGCTTGATATTTTGTGGCTTTCTGAGAAATTACCGTAATAAAACAAATTGTAACGAAAACAATGATAGATAGACTGTATTTCATAAAAAACAAACAGGAAGGTGTTAAAAATGGCTGAAAAGAAAAACATTTTAACTTACGAAGGACTTCGTAAACTGGAAGAAGAACTGGAAGATTTAAAAGTAGTTAAGAGAAAAGAAATTTCCCTGAAGATCAAAGAAGCAAGAGAACAGGGCGATTTATCAGAAAATGCAGAATATGATGCTGCAAAAGATGAACAGCGTGATATTGAAGCAAGAATCGAACAGATTGAAAAACTTCTGAAAAACGCTGAAGTTGTAGATGAAGATGAAGTAGATCTTAACAAGATCAGTGTTGGTTGTAAAGTGAAGGTACTTGATGTAGAATATGATGAAGAAGAAGAATTCAAGATCGTTGGTTCTTCAGAAGCAAGCAGCCTTCAGGGCAAGATTTCCAATGAATCACCGGTAGGAAAAGCATTACTGGGTGCACAGGTTGGAGAAGTAGTAGACGTAGAAACACAGGCAGGAATCATTCAGTATAAAGTACTGGAGATCCAGAGATCAAACTAAGAGGAGAAAACAATGGCTGAAGAAAAGAATGTACAGGCACAGGACTT
>CAZWLV010000116.1:0-4849 GCA_964634715.1 uncultured Lachnoclostridium sp.
TTCTTCCATTTCCCTATTTCTGCTGGTAAAATCCGTCAGTACAAATTTCGTACCGGTCCAGTTTACAACCGCAGTAATCTCACTGTTGTTCCATCCACAATATCCAGCATATCCGCTCGTTTTATCATTCAAAAACTGCAGTAATGCTCCTGCCGTAATCTGTCCATTTTCATAATAAAACTGCAGCTGAGCACCACAGATTACACTACAATAAGGATCCAGTCCTTCTGCATTTTCACGATATATTCCCGCATCTTTTCCATCAATCTTTGCCTGTACTCCATTTTCTTTTACTTCCCAAGAAATATGTTCCTGAAACTGTGCAGTACAGTCTTCATCTAAAAACTGATATACGTACAATTCCTCGTCTTTTGCTAAATCTGCCATAAAAAATGTATCGATAGAAACTCCGGTTCCATGCTTAATATTAAACTTGATTGCCAGTTCTTCTGATCCATCATGGTCAAAATCCGATTCCCAAAGTTCCAAAGGTGTCATATAATTTGACGTAAACGTATACGTAATCTCTGCATAATGCCCTTGGTATTCTAACAGCATCTGATCTTGACTGCCTCTTCCATATAATGTATAATGTTCCGTTTTTCCCAAAAGCCACGTTTCTTTTTCGGCACCTTCTTCCGGATCATAGGACAGGTTCACAAAATTCTCCCGCACATCTTTGATCTCTTCCATATTCCACTGGGAAAGATCAGCGATTGGTTTTCCAGGAATTGGATCATTCAGCCTGTGCGACAACTCCTGTTCTTCAATAAGTTCTGCCGGATTCCACCGCTGATAACCTGAGCCATTCAGATCGATCTTAAAATAATACGTATTCAGCAGACTGTCACGCCAGCCGTTTCCTTCTTCATATCCCCAACGCTCTGCTTTTACAAAAAGCTGATCTCCTATGACATTGATTTCCGTATATTTTAAATGATCGTAATCACCCAGATCGCCAAATTCCCTTTCAACTGTTTCTGTTCCGCCAAACAGAAGCTTTTGCTCTTTTCCATCACAGGAAACTGCAAACACCTCATCTTCTTTTTCGATAATAAGGTTTCCATGTTCCTGATCTATGGATAACAGTGTCGCTCCTTCATCAACCAGTTCTTCTTCCGACAGATCAAAGGGTACACGATAAAGATCATTTCCGGATTCTCCAAAATTATCATACTTCTGATAATACAGATACCCATCAAATACCCGAAACGTATCCGCATCCGTCAGATGCTTTTCTTCGGTCTGTTCCGTACTGACATTATAATAATAGAAATTTCCGTAAAAATATCCAGCACTGCCCTCATAAGTTCCCGCAGCCGCCACGATCTGATCTCCTTCGATATACATACAGGTCATATTGTCCGCAAATGTTTCATTTTGTAATCGGAATTCTGTCTTTGTATCCGAAGTCAGATCCATACATTCGATCAAAAAACCATCGGAATCTTTTCTCCAGCCAAACAGCTGTTTTTCCGTCTTGTTTAAAAAATGTGTATTCTTTTCAAAAAGCTGCGACTCTTTCATTTCACTTAGATCATATTGATATAAATCTCTGATTCCATTTTCATTTTCTGAAACATAATACAGCTTTTTCAGATCCTGACTGATTCCGATGATGCTGCCTTCTGCCAAACGTTTAAAACCGCTTCCGTCAAATTCATATCGATAAATGGCAGACGGAGAATCATCTTCATATACAACCGTTCCATAAAGATATCTTCCATCAGAGTAAAGTTTGTTCCCTTGATCATAATAAAGAGTACTTCCTATTTTTATGATCTCACCGCCATTATTGTACACATTTAATTTTAAAGAATCTGATAATTCTTTTTGTGATTGCTCTTGCAAAGACGAGTCTTCATTTTCTGTCTGATCCGCCTGCGGCCGGGACAGCAGCCCTGCTCCCATCACAACGATCAAAAGAAACGCCGTCAATGATAAAAACAATCCCTTTTTTCTATATTTTAAAACATTTTCTATTCTGGAACGCACCGAAGGTTCTCCAAAGGTCAATGGTGTAAACACATAATGATTCTGTTTTGCCGCAAATTTCAGCAGGCTTTTTGCATATGCCTTACGGATATTTTTATCTGACTGTTCCAACACTGCTTCATCACAGGAAATTTCCATATCCTTACAGCATAAATGATACGCCAGCCAGACCAGCGGATGAAACCAGTGAAGGATCGTGATCAGATAAAACAAAATTTTTGCGATATGATCCCTTCTTTTCCGGTGATAGGTTTCATGTAAAAGAACATATTCCCGTTCTTCTTCCTCCATATCTGCCGGAAGATAGATCTTCGGAGAAAAAATTCCCCACACAAACGGGGAAGATAATCTTCGGACTTCTATGATCCCTTCCATTTTATCCAAATACTGTTTTTTTGACCGTTTCAACCGATGTTGAAAACGCAGGGAAACAACTAAACTATATACCGCAAAACAAAAGATTCCTGCAATCCAGACTTTTTCTGCCATCGGCATCAGTTTTTCCCATGAAAATTCTTCTACTTTTTCTGTCTGTAACGTTTCTGACTCCTGAAACTGTACCGGCGCCTCAAATACCTGATCCGGTTCATATTTTTCTAAACTCATAAAATGAAGCAGCACAAGATTCTCCGGATCTTCCACCGTTTCCATCTCATTTTCAGACTCTTCCGGAATCTGGCGGAACTGCACGGCATGCTGCTGTATCGTTTTCGGGATCAGACTGAATCTGCTGTAGACAGAAATCGGAACACACAGGTTCAAAAACACGATAAACCAAAGATAATAACAATATTTCCTTCCGATCTTTTTCAAAAACAGCCGCACGATCCAGACAATGCAAAACGTGTAACTGCCGATCAGACTCATCTGAAGGATTTTCGAAAATAGCATTCCATTCATCATTTAATCCTCCGTATAATCTTCGATCATCTGTGCCAGTTCTTCAATTTCTTTGCGGTTTAATTTATGTTTCTTTAAAAAAGCTGCGACAAACTTTGGCATAGAACCCTCATAATTTTCTTCCAGATAACGCTCCCCTTTTCTTCTGGCATACTCTTCCTGATTCATCAAAGAAGTCACGACCGCACCTTCATTTTGAAAAATCCCATGGTCACATAATTTACGCAATACGGTATACGTCGTAGACTTTTTCCAATTAAGCCGTTCTGCCGCCAATTTCACCAGCTGACCGCTTCCCATCGGCTCATTTTCCCAAATGATCTGTGCCAGCTGCTGCTCTGCTTCTGTCATAAGATAGACTAACATACGAATTCCTCCTTGGTCTAAATTTTATAAACCTTTCTTACTGTTAGTCTATATTTTTTAGACCTGTATGTCAAGCACTATTTCGACATTATTGTTATCAGTGTTGCATTGAATTAGTATAAAGCCGTTACTGTTCATTTTGCACCTGCCTGCAAAAATGTACACGAACATGATTCCTTCTGAAAATACCCGTCCAAGAATGGATTTTAGAGTTGACAGATTTTCCAATTTCGTGTTACACTACCGTAAGTTGTGAGGGAGTAGCAGGCGTACTTAACGCAACAAGTCAACATACTGACCGTTTCCGGTCTGGCTTGTTTTAATTTGCGAGACTCACGTTAGCTGCGGGATAGCTGTACGTGTAGTCTTTTTTGTGATCAACCAAATACTTCCTGTTTTGATAAGTATTGAACAGAATTGCAAATATGTTTTCAGAAATTGACCAAGTACAGAAATCTGTGTACTTGGTTTTTTTATGAGAATAGCGAGAAAAATCTCATGCCTGCATGCAGATTTCATAAACACCTCGATCACTTGAGAAGTTCGTAGAGTGCACTTCTCATAACTTATCTCTTAAACTGCCTTGCTGCATTTAACCGCAGAACTATAACATCATTTTTTTACACGGAGGAATCATAATGAACTTAGGATTTACTTTCTTTTTTAACAGCATTGTTCTTGGAATCGGACTTGCCATGGATGCTTTTTCCGTTTCTCTTGCAAACGGACTTGGCGAACCTTTTATGAAGAAACATAAGATGTGCGGAATCGCCGGAGTCTTTGCAGGATTTCAGTTTGTCATGCCAATGATCGGATGGTTTTGTGTTTCTACGATCGCCCAGTATTTTGAAATCTTTCAGAAATTCATTCCATGGATCGCACTTGCCCTGCTTGGTTATATCGGCATCAACATGCTTTACGAAGGCATCAAAAACAAAGATTCCGAAGAGGAAAAACCGGCAGTTGGCGTAAAAGCACTTATGATTCAGGGAATCGCAACCTCGATCGATGCACTTTCCGTAGGATTTACGATTTCCAATTATCGACTGAGTGAGGCACTGCTTTCTGCACTGTTGATCGGCATTGTTACATTTGTGATCTGCTTGATTGGTCTGATCATCGGAAAAAAAGCCGGCACAAAACTTGCCGGCAAATCAGAAATTCTTGGTGGAATCATCCTGATCTTCATCGGACTGAAGATCTTTATCGCGGGATAACGCCATACTTTTAAAAAAATTATTCAAAATTTATCATTTACGCCATCTTACGGGTGCTGTAATTAGCAAAATTTTCAAACAACAAATTCTCTGCATTTGTAACATATATTTTATATTTATAACGTGAATTTTGCCATGCACCAGTGCCTGTCCCTATTTTGCGGCACCCCACGGAGCACAAATAGGGACAGAAGATGGCGCTTGTAAAAATTAGTTTAAAAAGTATACCTAATACTGATACTTGTTCCGCTTCACTTTCAGGAAAATGGCTGTTACTGCTACCGCCATCACTTCTGCGGCTACTGTCGATGCCCAAATACCGTCTAACTTCCAGATCAATGGGAAGATCAATACCGCTGCTACCTGAAATA
>CAZWLV010000117.1:0-4829 GCA_964634715.1 uncultured Lachnoclostridium sp.
TGATCGGCATAACAACACCGTATCCTTTTTGCCTTACAGCATCGATGGCATACTGAACTTTGACATATTCTTTTTTCATTTCCGACATTTCCCGAATCATCTTCAGAAGTTCCCACTCCCCCTGAATCTGTTCTCCTGTCATTTCACTAAGGATCGCATAATAATACTTTTCATCAAGATCGATCAGAATACGTACTTTACCATTGGAGAGATTTAATTCTTCGATCTTTGTGCCTGTGACATATTCCGAATCCATCTCAATGGTTTCCTGTGTCACATCCTGCACTTTTCCGATCTTTGTCATGATCTTTTTTACACATTCCAAAAGAGCTTTTTTAATTTCTGATTCTTCCGGCAGCATTTCCACCCATTTCGGCATATAAAATTCAATATCCGTAATCGGAAATTCTTTGAGGATATTTTCAAAGATCCTCATAATATCTTCTTTCTTAAGCTGTTCGCAGTTCATCGGAAGAACCGGAACCTGATAAAGATTCTGAAGTTCTTCCGAAAGCCCTGTCGTACTTTCCGCATAAGGACGGTCACTGTTCAGAACAATGACAAACGGTTTTCCCAGCTTTTTCATTTCTGCTACAGTACGGCTTTCTGCTTCTATATAATTTTCTCTCTGAAGCTCCGAAAAACTTCCGTCACTGGTCACGACGATCCCGATGGTAGAATGTTCCTGCATCACTTTCCCCGTTCCGATCTCCGCCGCTTTTACAAACGGGATCTTTTCTTCCGACCATGGCGTTTTTACCATTCTGGGTGCATCATTTTCCATATGTCCGACCGCACCATTAACCATGTAACCCACGCAGTCGATCAGACGTACCCGAAGCTGTACATCCGGCGATAAATTCAGTTCAAACGCTTCTTTTGGAAGAAATTTCGGCTCTGTTGTCGTGATCGTTCTCCCTGATCCGCTTTGAGGCAGTTCGTCTAAAATTCTCTCTTTTTCCGGCCCTTCTTCCAGATTCGGAAGAACCAGAAGATCCATGATCCGCTTGATCAATGTTGATTTTCCGGTTCGCACAGGGCCAATGACACCGATATAGATTTCGCCGCCTGTACGCATCTGAATATCTTTGTATAGATCAAATTCGTGATTATTTACCGTATTGTCCATCAAAAAACCTCCGACTCATGATTGTACGCATTCTGCGTTTTTACAATCTATGAACCGGAGGTTTAAAATATTCATTTCCTAATAGAAATACGGACTAGTGATAAGGGATCTGAAACGATTATTCAATGACAAGCTCATCCCATCTCTGATCAGCCACAAAACCAACATAAGTCTTTCCTGTATTCAGTTTAATTTCTTCGCCCATTCCGTCATAATAACGGGTAGGTTCTGTATCACTGCTCTTCTTCCATGTCACATTGACACGTTTACCATTGGTAATAAAAGTAGCTTTTCCTTCACCGATACAGTTAAAGATCAGATATCCGTTTTCGTCAAGCTGATTATAAGTAACTCTCTGAAGAATTACATTTTTAAACGAAAGCTGTTTGTTATCATTCTGCGGATCTTTATGTGCAGTACCATATTCTGAATAATAATACAGACCATCTTCTTCGTTATATTCTAATTCTGAACCGTTGTGTCCAAACGGAAGATCGATCAATACTGCAGATTTTGCAAAATCCGGATAAGTGATTTCCAGTTCCTGCGGATCTGATTCTGATGCAAACTGATAATGCGGACCTTCATAATATTCATTATAAGTTGTTCCGATACCAAGTTTTTCTGTATATTTTGCAATTTCACCTGTCAGGATATATTCTGTGAATTCTCTGGATTTTCCGTTGTTTACACGTCCAAAATATCCGGAAATATTATCTGTTGCAGGCAATGCAAGATAAGCATCATTATGGAATGGACCGCCATCATGACAGATGATCGCATTCCATTCATTTGCAAGCAGGATGTTCGTCGGACGCAGAGAACGGATACTTCCGAACTGTTCGATCGCATCCCAGTCTTTTACAAGTGCCATAAAACGTGTGATCTCACCGTTTAATGTACTGTTCATCAATTCATATACAACATCTGCCTGTGTCAGACCATAGTGCGGTAACGCTGTTTTTTCATTATCAACCATAACCGCGATCGGTCTTTGATCCTTTAAATCTTCGGAGATCAGTTCGTTTGTCAACTCACTGCGATAAAAGCCTTCCGGAAGTACTTCGTCTTCTTCTTCCACAACCGGCTCTTCGTCTGTATCTGCTGCTTCACCCTGTTCTACGATCACATCTTCCACAGGTTCTTCACCACCGCATGCTGTCAGTGCAGCTGCCATCGTCAGTGAAGCCAGAAGCAATAATAATCTCTTTTTCATCAGTCTGTTTCCTTTTCTTTATTTGTTAGAAAGATATTCGTGGATACCTTTTGCTGCTGCTTTACCTGCTCCCATTGCAAGGATTACAGTTGCAGCACCTGTTACGGCATCTCCACCTGCATAAACACCTTCTTTAGAAGTTGCACCGAAGTCTTCACTTGCTACGATACATTTTCTATTATTGATCTCAAGTCCTCTTGTTGTAGAAGAGATCAATGGGTTTGGAGATGTACCAAGTGACATGATAACAGTATCTACTTCGATCTCAAATTCACTGCCTTCTACTGTAACCGGACGGCGTCTGCCTGAAGCATCCGGTTCTCCAAGTTCCATCTTCACACATTTAATGCCTTTTACCCAGCCATTTTCATCTGCAAGGATTTCTACCGGATTTGTAAGAAGATCAAAGATGATTCCTTCTTCTTTTGCATGATGAACTTCTTCCACACGGGCCGGAAGTTCTTCTTCACTACGTCTGTAAATGATATGTACTTCTGCACCAAGACGAAGTGCTGTTCTTGCTGCATCCATTGCTACGTTACCACCGCCTACAACAGCTACTTTTGTACCAGCAGCGATCGGTGTATCATAATTTTCATCAAATGCTTTCATCAGGTTGTTACGTGTTAAGTATTCGTTTGCTGAGAATACGCCGCTTGCCTGTTCTCCCGGAATACCCATGAATTTTGGAAGTCCTGCTCCGGATCCGATAAATACTGCATCAAATCCTTCTTCTTCCATTAATTCATCGATCGTAACTGCTTTTCCTACTACAACGTTTGTTTCGATCTTTACGCCAAGTGATTTTACGTTTTCGATTTCAGGCTGTACAACACCGTCTTTTGGTAAACGGAATTCCGGAATACCATATACAAGTACACCGCCTGCTTTATGAAGTGCTTCAAAAATCGTTACATCATAGCCTAATTTTGCAAGATCGCCTGCACATGTCAGACCAGCAGGACCTGAACCGATCACAGCTACTTTTTTGCCGTTCTTTTCGCTTGCACCAACCGGTTTGATGTTGTTTTCCCTTGCCCAGTCAGCTACGAATCTTTCCAGTTTACCGATGGAAACTGCATCACCTTTTTTGCCACGGATACACTGACCTTCACACTGGCTTTCCTGTGGACATACACGTCCGCAGATTGCCGGAAGGGCACTGGATTCACCGATCACTTTATATGCTTCTTCAAATTTTCCTTCTTTTACATGAGAAATAAATTCCGGAATATTGATAGATACAGGACATCCCTGTACACATTTTGCATTTTTACATCCAAGACATCTCTGAGCTTCTTCTACAGCTTCTTCGCTGTTATAGCCAAGACATACTTCATCAAAGTTTTTTGCACGAACCTGTGGATCCTGTTCTCTTACAGGTACTCTTTTTAATACATCTGCCATTATTCGTCACCTCCGCAGTGTCCACATCCGCCGTGATGTGTATCACCTTCCTGTAATTTCAGCATTGCTCTGCCTTCCTGTGTCTTATACATCTGCTGACGTTTCATTGCCTGATCAAAATCTACCAGATGTCCGTCAAATTCAGGTCCGTCAACACATGCGAATTTTACTTCATCGCCTACAACAAGACGGCATGCACCGCACATACCTGTACCGTCTACCATGATCGGGTTCATGCTGACGATTGTTTTGATGCCGTATTTCTTTGTTGTCAGACAACAGAATTTCATCATGATCATCGGTCCGATCGCAACACAAAGATCGTACTGATTTCCTGCTGCAACTAATTCATCGATCACAGCTGTAACCATACCGTGACGGCCATAAGAACCATCATCTGTTGTTACATAAAGGTTTCCTGCAACTGCTTCCATTTCCTTTTCAAGGATCAGGAGATCTTTTGTTTTGGAACCAACGATAACATCAGCTTCTACGCCATGTTCATGAAGCCATTTTACCTGTGGATATACAGGAGCTGTACCAACACCGCCTGCTACAAAAAGAATTTTTTTCTTTTTGAGTTCTTCCGGATCTTCATCGCAAAGTTCTGATGGACATCCCAAAGGTCCTACAAAATCCATAAATGCATCGCCTTCTTTTAATGATGTCATCTTATGAGTAGATGCTCCGATCGGCTGGAAAACGATGGTAACCGTTCCTGCTTCTGCATCATAATCACAGATTGTCAATGGAATACGTTCGGATGTTTCATCCAGTTTCACAATGATAAACTGCCCCGGCTTGCATGATTTTGCAACTCTTGGAGCTAACACATCCATCATATAAATGTTGGATGTTAACTGTTCTGCTTTTGTAATTTTATACATAATCTGCCTCCTAGTTTATGTGACTGTATTTTGTTTTAACAAACATCAAACACAATACGCTATATTAAATGATATAATAAAAAAGATGACTTTTCAACCAAAAAATCATCTTTTTCCGAAATCTTTCATTTTTAAGGTTACCTGAATCATTCTTTTACGCAGCAAATCAGCAAGTGATTCGCTGCTGTCT
>CAZWLV010000118.1:0-4808 GCA_964634715.1 uncultured Lachnoclostridium sp.
GAAGATTTATTCGATAGAATCTGTTTTGTAGATGAATTTTACAGAACATTCTACATCATCTTCGCATCCTGCGTAAGAAGTGTATTCTTTTGCATAATCCTGTAATGCTTTTAATCGGTCATAATAGGTTTCCAGATCTTCATTTACAATTTTTGCAAGTTTCTGGATTCCTTCTTCATTATATTTGATCACGCCTTCTTTTAAATCTCCCGTACCATTTGCCAGTTCACTGACACCGTCAAGCAGTTTGGAAACACCGGTTTTTAATTCGGAAGTACCGCTGTTTACCTGATCTGCACCGTTTGCAAGACTGGAAGCACCTTCTGAAAGTGATCCTGTTCCGGAAGCAAGTGTATTGGCACCGTCAGAAAGCTGATTGATTCCGTTGACCAGAGCAGGTACTTTGGAATTGAGTGAATTTAAACCTTCATCAAGTGTTTTTACGCCATCGGAAGCCTGACTGACACCAGCAGTATAGGAAGCAACTCCTTCTTTTAAGGTTTTAGCACCGGAGGATAATTGTCCGACTGCACCGGATACGGTTGAAATGCTTCCGGTAACCGTATTGATCCCCTGATCAATGGCTGCATAGGAAGCAGAGAGGGAAGCAACTCCGCCTTGTGCAGAAGAGACGCTGTTATAAAGTCCTTTGTAGGTTTCTAACATTGTCTGGATATATCCGGCATAAGCTGCGTTAGTTGGATCTCCTGTGGCAGCAAGACCTTCTGCATACTGGCTAAGTCCGGCCATAAGAGCAGCAAGATCTCCCTCGTTATAGTTATATCCGGCAGTAATTTGTGAAAGTCCGTTGGCAGCCTGTGAAAGTCCCTGAGAAAAAGCGGCAGATCCTGTGCTGAGGGAAGTAAGCTGCTGTGCATTTTCTTCATTGTTCAGGGAAGCATTCAGCGTAGAAAGTCCGTCTGCAAGCTGTGCAGCTCCTGCATTTAAGGAATCATTATTTTCAATGATCGTATGGATGCCGGAAGAGAGCTGGTCGGCTCCTTTTGTCAGGGAATCTACGCCGGAAACGAGTTCAGGTGCACTTCCTTTCAGGCTGTTCAGTCCGTTTTTGAGAGCAATCGCTCCGTCATTTACCTGTGCAGCACCATCAGATACCTGATGTGCACCATTGGAAAGTGAGGAAGTACCGTCGGAGAGGGTCTGGGTGCCGGCAGAAAGTGTTCCGGTACCATCTTTTAATTCACCTGCACCGTCGTTTAACTGAGAAGCACCGTCAATGATCTCTTCCATACCATTCGTCAACTGTTCCATATCTGCTTTCAGATCATCGATCGAATCAATGTCATCCAGACCTAACTGGGAAAGAGCGGTATTAGAAGCGATGGTCAGAGTCATCATTAAAGAAAAATCAGTAACATCAGCTTCGACATTGACTTCTTCCGGAATCTCAAGATCGATCAGCTGACCGTCTTCGTCTGTGAGTTCATCAAGTCCTAAACTTTTTTGAAGTCCCGGCATGGCAAGTCCGAAAACGATGGTATCATCACCGCTGTTTACCGTACTGCCGTGATCGACAGTGACATTTTGTGCTTTGCTGTTATCCAGAATCAGTCCGGAAATCATGGTAAATGGCTGATAGATAGTACGGGATTCGCCATGGATCGTTGTTTCTTTGGATAAATTGTTTTTATAAGTAAATGTGATCTTCAAATGTCCGGAAGCACCGGAAAGTTCATCAGCACTTACTTTTTTTCCGTCAAGTTCGTAAGAAATACGGACATCAACAGGAAGTTCTTTTTCGGAAGTTCCCTGATAATAGATATCGCTTCCGTCAGTAGTCCAAAGGATCTGATTTTTGGAACTTCCCGGTGTATATTCAGAATTTCCTTTTACAACGGTAATGTTTTCAAGTTCCGACTGATCACTGACAGTGGTACTGCCTTCGGCATTTTTCAGCCATTCACTGACAATGGTCTGTTCCGGTACGCCGTCAGCATTTAAAATTGCATAAACAGTTTCTTCTTTTCCGGCAGTAGTACTATGGCTGATGATTTCTGAAACACCGTCAAATTCGTCTAATGCACTTTCGATAGCAGCAACTTCTTCGGATTCAGCAGCACTGCTCTCTAAAGAGGTGTCAGGAACGGAACATGCTGTCAGAGAAGAAACAATGAGTACCATACTTAATCCCAGTGCTAAAAATTTCTTTAAATTTTTCATGATAAATATCTCCTCGTATTTTAATTTTCAAGGTGGGTCATTCCCACGGTTGTTTTACAGATAACTTTGTCAAATAACATAAACATTGCAGGCAGGGCACAGATGACGATGACCATACTAAGCAATGCACCTCTGGAGAGCAGCATGCAGATGGAGCCGATCAGATCCACATCGGAATAAACACCGACACCGACGGTTGCAGCAAAAAATCCCAGTGCACTTGCAAAGATGGAATTGATCGAAGTTGAAAGAGCGATAGAAACGGCATCTTTCTTCGTGTGTCCTTCCATTCGTTCTTTTTTGTATCGTGTAGTCATCAGGATCGCATAGTCTACCGTTGCACCCAGCTGGATCGTTCCCACACAGACAGATGCGATAAATGGTAACGTAGTTCCGGTATAGTAGGAAATTGCCATATTGACGAAAATTGCAAGTTCAATGACCATAACCAGGATCAATGGAAGAGAAACGGATTTCAGTACAAAAAAGATCAGGATAAAAATCGCTCCGATGCTGATAAAGTTTACAACCTTGAAATCACGGTCAGTAATTTTAACAAGATCTTTGGTTGCAGCAGCTTCGCCGATCAGCATTCCGTCAGGGTCATACTGCTTGATGATCGTTTCCAGTGTTTCACACTGCTCATTGATCTCATCGGTTGCAACCTGATAGATGGAAGATACGATCAGCAGCTTCCAGTGGTCGCTCGTCAGTATTTCTTTTGCTTCTGCCGGAATCAGCGTTTCGGGGATCATAGGTCCTATCACAGAATCCAGTCCGAGAGCAAAGGAAACACCGTCTACCTGCTTGATCTCTTCCAGCATTTCTTTCGTATTTTTGGAAGAAAGTTCGGAATTTACCAAGATCATAGAAACAGAGTTCATATCAAATTCTTCTTCCAGTGCTTTATTTGCCTGACGGCTTTCCAGATAAGAAGGAAGGCTTTCGTCAAGTTTATAGTAAACGTCAACGTTGTTATTGCCGTAAATCGCAGGAATCCAAAGAACTACGATCAGAATGGCAAAAATAACGGAATGTTTGGTAATGAATGCCGTGATGCCATCTGTTTTTAACTGCAAAGCCTTATGGGAAGTTTTTTTGATCGCTTTTTCAAATGTAAGGATCAGTGCAGGAAGGACAGTGACACAGCAGATCACACCCATGACAACACCTTTTGCCATGACAATTCCCATATCAAGACCGAGGGTAAACGTCATAAAACACATCGCAAGGAATCCGGCAACAGTTGTCAGAGAGGAACCGGTGACGGAAACAATGGTAGAAGCGATGGCATTGGTCATTGCTTCTTTGGAATCAGCAGTCTGTTCCAAGGCTTCTTTATAACTGTGGTAAAGAAAAATCGAATAATCCATTGTAACACCCAGCTGAAGGATTGCGACCAAAGCCATGGTAATATAGGAAATTTCTCCCTGAATAAAGTTACTTCCCAGATTATAAATGATCGCCATGCCGATGCTGACCATGAAAAGTACCGGGATCAGGAAGGAATCTGTGGTAAAAAATAAAACGATCAGGCAAAGGATCACGGCGATGATCGTATAAACTGCCATTTCATTTTCTACAAGATTTTTGGTATCAGTTGCAATGGCTGACATACTGGAAAGAAAACACTGCTCATTGGTCAGGTGACGGATCTCTTCGATCGCTTCCATTGTTTCGTCAGCAGAGCTGGTGGTGTCAAAAAACAGGAACATGAGCATGCCGTCGCTGTTTTCTGAAAAAAATACATCTTTGATGTCGTTTGGAAGAAGTTCTTTGGGAAGTTTTCCTCCTGTCAGATCATCATAACAAATGACATCTGCTACATGATCGACATTTTTTAACTGATCTGCAAGTGTAATGGCATCAGAACTGCCAAGACCGTTACAGACAAGCATTCCATAAGCCCCTTTTCCAAACTCATCCATGAGGATATCCTGTCCTTCCATGGTCTCAATATCATCCGGAAGATAATAGAGAATATCATAGTTGATTCTCATATTCAGAAATCCGAATACAGATGGTATGAGAAGAAGAAGACTGATGATCAGGATTGGAATGCGAAACTTTACAATTTTTTCTGCAATTTTTTTCATCTTTCTAACTCCTTTTTATTGACCGTTGGTCGATTTTGAAAGCATCATAGCAAAAAACCGACCAACAGTCAATATATTTTTCGACGATTGGTCGATAATTTGAAAAAGAGTTGTATTTTTCTTTTTCTGTGATAAGATTAGAAAAATGAGTGTTTTCAGATTGGAAATCTGTCGGATAAAAATCATAAGAAATCAAGGCATGAAACATAAGGTTGATAGATTTGGAAACAAAAAATGAGATGACAGTCAGGGGAGTGTTATGGGAAAAGCAGAAGAGAATAAACAAAAGAAGAGAACGGCATTACTTTCTCATGCCTTCTCGCTTTTTATGAAAAAAGGGATTGGAAATACGACGATCTCAGAAATTGCACAGCAGGCAGGTGTTGGAAAAGGAACTTTTTATTTTTATTTTAAAGATAAAGAAGATCTGATCGAAAAACTGATCGCACAGAAAGCAGAACAGTTATTACTCAATGCCATGCATGCACTGGAAGCACATCCGGAAACGGTAAAGGTAGAAGACAAGCTGAT
>CAZWLV010000119.1:0-4683 GCA_964634715.1 uncultured Lachnoclostridium sp.
ACAACTTCATCTTCTTCTACAGGTGTATCCGGAGTTTCCAGAACTTTTTCGATTGCTGCTGCAAGTCTGTCTGCTGCTGCATTTACTTCTTCCTGTGTTGCTTTGCTGTTTGCGTAAACTTTTCGTGCTGCTGCTAAAGCTGCTTCTAATTCATCTAACGCTTCCTGTGATGCATTTCCAAGGTCTTCTTCAAAACAGCTTTCTGCATCATAGATCAGCATTTCCAGTTCTTCTTTGTCTGCAGGATTTACATTATTTCCTGCTTTTACTCCTGTTACACGAACTTCTGCTGCACTTGCAAATTTCTTTGCCTGATCAGACATAGCATCTACTGTAACAAGTTTTACATATTTTGCTTCTACAGCATCGAATGTGACAAGTTTCCATTCAGAATCCTGTGCCCAGCTTCCTTCTGCTGCTTTTTCCCATGTTTCTCCATCAAGGCTGACATGGATCTCATATTTTGTGATAAGACCGTTTGTTCCTGACTGACGTGGAAGATAACGGAATCCGTCTACCATGTAAGTATCTTTTAATTCAAGCTGTAACCAGTGGTTGTCATGATTTGGTCCGTTATACCAGTCTGTATGCCATACAGTTGATGTATCGCCGTCGATTGCTTTTTCAGGACCTTCCGTAGCCTGATAATCTCCGGCTGTTGCTGTCATTTCTGTTCTGTCAATATCTCTGCTTGCATCACTTGGATCAAGTGGTTTTTCCTGACCAACGATGATCGTAAATGTGCTTCTTACTGCATGATCTTCAGATTCTACGATTACAAGGATCTTTCCGTCATGTGCCGGAAGAACTGTCACTGCTGCATTGTCTTTTCCAACTGCTTTTACTTCCGGAGCTGTACTTGCTGTATAATATACACCTTCTGCAAGTTCTGCTGCTGTTAATTCATGACCTTCAACTGTTAAAGTTTCCAGTTCAGCTGTTCCATAAGTAGCAAATGTTCCTTTTGCGATCTTTAATTCGATTTCAGTAATACCTGTACATGTAAATCCTGCTGCTGCTTCTGCTGAGCTGTTTGTGAAACAGAATTTTACGAAAGTTACTGTTGTCGGATCAAAGGAATAAGTATAAGGTTTTGTTGCAACATTTCCGCTTGCAGCTTCTTCACCGATGGTTTCTTTTACTTCTAATTTTGTCCATTCAGAACCATCATTAGAAGTATAGATTTCTGTAGTGCCTGCTTCCGGATAAGTTGCTGACCATCCGTCTTTGTAATGATGAACAACAAATTCACCAAATCTCTGCTGTGTCGCATATTCAAATACGAGTTCTGCTTTGTTATCGCCAGCCTGAGAGTTGTTATAGTTTGTCCAGATAGATCCGTTTTCACCACTGGATACGCTGGATGGAGTAATTACACCGTCTTTAATTGCATCAAGGTTATCAGACTGTTTATCTTCTTCGATATCCTGTGTCAGGCTTAATGCTTCTTTGGAAATACTTTCTCCGATCGTGATCGTTTCATCCTGTACACGAACGAATGCTTTTACTGTCATTTCTTCACCAAGTACATCTGCTGTACCTGTTACTGTGAATGTACCTGCTGTTTCATAATCAGCTGCTTTTACTTCTGCCCATTCTACTGGGAATGTAACATCAAGAACGTCTCCATCAACGCTGACTGCCGGTCTTCCTTCCGGAAGTGTCGGAGCTTTTCCGATGGAAGTTGTTGTGGAATAATTTAATAATCCGCCAAGTTCATCGATCATGTTGATCGTTACAGAAACAGTATAGATTCCGTCTACCACACCGTTTACACCGAAAGAACCTGCTGCTTCATAATCAGTTTTGTTGATGGTTCCCCATACAACTTTCTTTTCTGCTGTTGTTCCGTTTGCATAACGAACTTCAACAGTTTCCGGAAGTACCGGTTTGTTGCCAACTTTTACATAGTAGTTCTTTGACATATAGAATCCGGTAACAGTTTCATCTGCTGCACCTGTTCCATTATCTGCTGCTGTTGTTTTTACAGTAACAGATGTACCTTCCAGACCTGATGCAGATGCTGTAACTGTAAAGCTTCCTGCTTCTTTTGTAGACTGAACGATCGCTACTAAAGAACCATTATAAGCTGCTCTGTTATCATCCTGGAAAGACTGATGATCTGACTGTTTACCATTGTCAACACCTACCAGAACACCATTTCCTTCTACTTTAAATGTTACCTGATTAGAAGCATCCGGTACGATGTTTCCGTTTTCATCAGTTACATCTACTGTGATATAAGCAAGGTCTTTTCCATCAGCTGTGATCTCTTTACGGTCAACAGATGCTTCCAGTTTTGCTTCATCGCCTGTAGTTGTTACGTAAGAACGTCCTACTGTATTTTCGATCACATTACCGTTTGCATCATATGCTGTTGCACGAAGAGTACCTTCTTCAAATGGAACATACCATGTCAGATATAAGTTCTGGTGCTGTGTAGAGCTTGCACCTGTACCTTCATAAATCTGATAAGTATAGCCTGCTGCTGTTGTTTTCTTTGTGAAAGTCTTTGTACCGAGGTCTTTTACGGTACCATCTGCTTTTTCAAGCTCTAATTTTACAGATGCTGCATCAGAGTATACAACAACCGGAACGTTGTTTTTGTTGTATACAACGTCTTCATTCCATGCCGGAAGAACATGAAGTGTATTTACATCATCGTTCCACTGGCTCTGGTAGAAGTAGTAAGAGTCTTTTGGAAGACCTGCAGTATCTACGATACCAAAGAAGGAGTTCTTTGGAGAGTTTGTTCCTGATACCCATCCGGAATAAATACCATTTGCAGGAGTCGGTTCACCAAGGTAGTCAAAACCTGTCCATACAAATTCACCTGAAAGGTAATCTCTTGTAATAATTGTATACCATGCCTGGCTTGCTTTTTCACCCCAGCCTACAGAAGAATAGTCATAAGCTGTCAGTTCTTTTTCTGAATTCAGGCTGTTGTTTGTGATCGTATCATAAACACCACGGCTGTTTGTGCTGGATGCTGTTTCAGCACCATAGAATGCCCATTCCGGATGTGCGTTATGAACTGTATCATACTGAGAACCGTTACAGTAGTTTGCACCTACAACACCGCCGTATTTATGAAGGCTTGCTGCCATGCTGTAAGAAATGCTGCTTCCGTTTTTCAGGTTGTTATCACCGATGGTTGATGGTCTTGTAGAATCCAGTTCAGATGCCATCTTCGCAAGTCTTTCTGCCTGAGTTGCGTATTCCTGAGTTGCTCCGCTGGTTCCTTCCCAAACTTCGTTACCAAGAGACCACATGATGATGGATGGTGCATTATAATGGTTTTTGATCATTGCTGTAAGATCAAATTCAGACCATGTCATATCTGCACTTCCGCCAAGGATCTGGTTATCAGAACCGATGGTTTTTTTGAAGAATCTTGAGTAATCATAGCTGTTGCCGTTCTTTGGTGCAACCCATCCGTCAAATGCTTCTTCGATCACGAGCATACCATATTCATCACATGCTTCGATCAGTTCTGTTGCTGCCGGGTTATGTGTTACACGGATCGCATTACAGCCCATTTCTTTCAGGATTCTTACCTGACGTCTGATCGCTGCTTCGTGAGCTTCAGAACCAAGGGAACCCTGATCGTGGTGCATACATACACCTTTTAATTTCATCTGTTCACCGTTCAGGCTGAAACCTACGCTGCTGTCAAAGTTAAAATAACGGAAACCGTAAGTTGTTTCATAAGTATCTACAACATCATCTCCAACCTTTACTTCTGTGATCACAGTATAAAGGTTCGGATCATCTAAGCCCCAAAGTTCCGGATTTTCTGCCGGAAGAGTTGCTTCGATCTCTGCTGTTTTTCCTGCTTCGATCTTCTGAGCTTTTGTTGTAACTGTTCCAATGCTGTCTTCTGTTCCTTTTGCAACGATCGTATGTACTAAAGTAACTTCTTTTGCTTCAGTACCTGCATTGGCAACGGTTGTCAGTACGTTCATCTGAACAGTACCGTTCTGTTCTTCTTCAAGGTTCGGTGTAGAGATCTCTGTTCCGTAAAGATCTACATGTACCGGATCTGTCACTGTGAGATTTACACTGCGGTAAATACCACTTCCTGAATACCATCTGCTGGATGGTGTCTGATGATTTACTTTTACAGTAATTACGTTTTCTTCACCGAATTTTACATAATCTGTAATATCGAATGAAAATGCTGTGTAACCGTATGGATGAGAACCAACTTTTGTTCCGTTTACCCATACTGTGGAGTCCATATAAACGCCGCCAAAGTCGATACGAACTTCTTTGCCTTTAACATCATCTGCTAAAGTAAAGTATTTTCTGTACCAGCCTGTACCGCCCAGAAGGTATGCACTTTCAGCTTCACCTGATGAAGTGTACTCCTGTTCAATACTGTAGTCATGCGGAAGATTGACTGTTTCCCATCTGGAATCGTCAAATACCACATTTTCTGCACCGTCAGCCTGACCAAGATAGAATTTCCAGCTGTCGTCGAAATTCTGTTCACGTTCTGAAGCACCGTAGTTGTTTACATATACAACTTCCTTGTCAGAACTCATCTGGGTGGTGACTGTTTTTGCTGCCTCAACTGCGGACATATTGCCGAAGCTGGACATCATGAGGACAGCCGCCATGATCGCTGCGCCTGTCTTTTTGAAAGATTTGTTTCGCATCCCCCTAAATTCCTTTCGTTTT
>CAZWLV010000120.1:0-4602 GCA_964634715.1 uncultured Lachnoclostridium sp.
GGATCTGCAAAAACAGCGAGAGACCGTGCGACACAGGCAATCCTGCCGCTGAGAGGTAAGATTTTAAATGTCGAAAAGGCAAGACTGGACAGGATTTACGGAAATGCGGAGATCAAAGCGATGATCACGGCATTTGGAACAGGGATCCATGAAGATTTTGATATTTCAAAACTCCGTTATCATAAGATCATCATTATGACAGATGCCGATGTTGACGGTGCACATATTGCAACGCTGCTTTTGACGTTCCTTTATCGTTTTATGCCGGAACTGATCAGACAGGGATATGTATATCTCGCACAGCCGCCGTTATATAAACTTGAAAAAAATAAAAAAGTATGGTACGCCTACAGCGATGAAGAATTAAATGAGATCCTTAACGAAGTAGGACGTGATAACAGCAACAAGATCCAGCGTTACAAAGGTCTTGGTGAAATGGATGCAGAACAGCTTTGGGAAACAACCATGGATCCGGAACAGAGAGTATTGCTTCGTGTCAATATGGATGATGATGATGCATCAGAACTTGATATCACTTTCACGACGCTGATGGGTGATAAAGTGGAACCTCGACGTGAATTTATCGAAGCAAATGCAAAATATGTTAAGAATTTAGATATTTAATCAGGAGAAAAAAATGGAACCAAATATTTTTGATAAGATCCATGAAGTGGATCTGAAAAAGACAATGGAAGAATCATATATTGATTATGCCATGAGTGTTATCGTTTCCCGTGCTCTTCCTGATGTCAGAGACGGTCTGAAACCGGTACAGAGAAGAATCCTTTATTCCATGGTGGAATTAAACAATGGTCCGGACAAGCCTCACCGTAAGTGTGCCCGTATCGTCGGTGATACCATGGGTAAATATCACCCACACGGTGACAGTTCGATCTATGGTGCCCTTGTAAATATGGCACAGGAATGGTCTACCCGTTATATGCTCGTAGACGGACATGGAAATTTCGGTTCTGTAGATGGTGATGGTGCTGCTGCCATGCGATATACAGAAGCCAGACTTAGTAAAATTTCCATGGAGCTGATTTCTGATATCAACAAAGATACCGTAGATTTTCAGCCAAACTTTGATGAAACAGAAAAAGAACCGGTTGTTCTTCCTGCGAGATTTCCGAATCTTTTAGTAAATGGTACGACAGGAATTGCGGTAGGTATGGCAACCAATATTCCGCCGCACAATCTGCGGGAAGTGATTGCAGCAGTCGTTAAGATCATTGACAACAGGATCGAAGAAAACAGAGAAACAACGATCGAAGAGATCCTTGAAATCGTAAAAGGACCGGATTTCCCGACAGGTGCAGAAATTTTAGGTACCAAAGGGATCGAAGAAGCATATCGTACCGGCCGCGGTAAGATCCGTGTGCGTGCTGTGACCAATATTGAGCCGATGGCAAATGGAAAGAACCGTATTGTTGTAACGGAACTTCCATATATGGTCAATAAGGCTCGTCTGATCGAAAAAATCGCAGAACTGGTCAAAGAGAAAAAAGTAGATGGAATTACATATATCGGAGATGAATCCAGCCGTGAAGGTATGAGGATCAATATTGAGCTTCGAAAAGATGTAAATCCAAATGTAGTTTTAAATCATTTGTATAAACATACCCAGCTGCAGGATACGTTTGGTGTGATCATGCTTGCGTTGGCAAATAATGAGCCGAAAGTCATGAGTTTACTGGAAATGCTGACACACTATCTGCATCATCAGGAAGATGTTGTTACAAGAAGAACAAAATACGAACTGAATAAAGCAGAAGAACGTGCTCACATCTTAAAAGGTCTGCTCATTGCACTGGATAATATCGACGAAGTGATCAAGATCATCAGAGGATCACGTTCTGCACAGGCAGCAAAAGAAGGCTTGATCGAGAGATTTGGTCTGGATGATGTACAGGCACAGGCGATCGTAGATATGCGTCTGCGTGCACTGACAGGTCTGGAACGGGAAAAGCTTGAAAATGAATTTAAAGAGTTAATGGATAAGATCGCATATTTAAAGACGATCCTTGCAGATGAAAAAGTGCTTCTTGGCGTGATCAAAGAAGAGATCACTCTGATCGCAGATAAATATGGTGATGACAGAAGAACTTCCATCGGATTTGATGAATCCGATATTTCCATGGAAGATCTGATCCCTAGAGAAAATGTAGTGATTACTATGACCAGAATGGGTTACATTAAGCGAATGACTCCGGATAATTTTAAGAGTCAGAACAGAGGCGGAAAAGGGATCAAAGGAATGCAGACCATAGAAGAAGATAACATAGAGGATCTGTTTATGACAGATACCCATCAGTTTATGTTGTTCTTCACCAATATGGGACGTGTTTATCGTCTGAAAGCATATGAGATTCCGGAAGCTGGCAGAACAGCCAGAGGAACGGCGATCATCAATATCCTTCAGCTGCAGCCGGGAGAGAAAGTAACTGCCGGAATCACGCTGGAAGATTATGCAGAAGAACAATATCTTTTTATGGCAACAAAAAAAGGTATTGTAAAGAAAACACCACTGAAAGAATATGCAAATGTAAGAAAAACAGGTCTTGCAGCGATCAGTCTCAGAGAAGATGATGAATTGATCGAGGTAAAACTGACAGATAATAAAAAAGATATCCTTCTTTCTACAAAATATGGAAAATGTATCCGATTCAATGAAACCGATGTACGTTCGACAGGAAGAACGTCAATGGGCGTGATCGGCATGACATTAGAAGATCAGGATGAAGTGATCGGAATGCAGTTATCCTGTCAGGGAGAATATCTGTTATTCGTATCTGAAAACGGATATGGAAAATTAACGTCTATGAACGAATTTAAAGTTCAGAATCGTGGCGGAAAAGGCGTGAAATGCTATAATATCATTGAAAAAACAGGAAATGTCGTAGGCATGAAAGCGGTAGATACAGAAAACGAACTTCTGATGATCACAACAGCCGGTATCGTGATCCGCATTAACTGTAAAGATATTTCAGTATTAGGCAGAATTACATCAGGTGTGAAACTGATGAATATTTCTGATGAAAATATTTCTGTAGCAAGTATTACAAAAGTAAGAGAAACAGAAGAAGCATCTGAAGTGGAAGAAGAAGTTTCAGAATAAAATTAAGCGAAGAACTTCCTTCATTTAAGGAAATCAGAAAATGAAGGAAGTTTAAGTAAAATGTAAACGATACATTAAAAAGCAATCGTAAAAAACGGCTCATCCCGGATAATCAGTGATTTTCGGGAAAGAGCCGTTTTTTGTTTACGTGAGTAGCGAAAAAATCGCATATCTGCATGCAGATTTAGCGGGAAGCACGATAACTTGAGAAGTGCGAGAAGCATGCTTCTTATCGTTTCTTCAGACTGTTCTCAGATAAAATGTAAACAGGTCTGTGTTTTGATTCGAGATAAGTTTTTGCGAGGTATTGTCCGATGATTCCCATGCAGAACAACTGAATACCACCGATCATCAGCATAATGCAGACCATAGACGGCCATCCGTTAGTCGGATCGCCAAATACCAGCGTTTTTACAATAATGACTACGATAAAGATAAAGGCAACAAAGCACATCAAAATGCCGAAGAAAGATGCGAGAGCCAATGGTGCAGTTGAAAAACCGATAATTCCTTCTAAAGAATAGAGAAACAGCTTCCAGAAAGACCATTTGGTATTGCCGGCAGCACGTTCCACATTTTCATAAGCGATCCATTTGGTACGAAATCCAACCCAGCCAAAAATTCCTTTGGAAAATCGGTTATATTCTGACATGGAAAGAATTGCATCCACCATGACTCTTTTCATCAATCGAAAATCTCTGGCACCATCTACGATATCGGCATCAGACATTTTATTGATCAGCTTATAGAAACATCTGGCAAAAAAAGAACGCACAGGCGGTTCTCCTTTTCGGTCAGAACGTCTTGTAGCAACACAATCATATTCATCAGATTGAAGATACGTCATCATTTCAGGAAGAAGGGAAGGCGGATCCTGCATATCTGCATCCATTAAAGCAACGTATTGCCCGGAGGCATTTTGAAGACCTGCGTAAATAGCAGCTTCTTTTCCAAAATTTCTCGAAAAAGAAAGATAATTCATACGAGGATCTTCATTGTGATAAGATTTTAAAATGTTTAAGGTTTGATCTGATGAGCCATCGTTTACAAAAAGAAGCTGAAAATCATACGCTGACATTTCATCCATAACCTTCAAAAGAGCTTCTTTCAAAATAGGCAGAACCTGTTCTTCGTTATAACAGGGAATGATTACAGAAACTAATTCTTTATTCATAGGTACTCCTTAAAATATAAATAGTTTACATCTGATCTTAGGGCAGATGTTCATAAATAGTATTCTTTATGAAAAAGATAATGTCTATAAATGATAGAACACATGGGAATGTGATATGGTGCTGTAATTTTAATCCATTCATATTAAGAAATTATTTCATGATCAGTGCGATGACATCATCTAAAATAAAAAATATACGAAATTAAAAAAGAACAACCGATATCATATATGTATGATTATAACCAACTGGGTCAGAAATGTCACGAGAAGAATCTTGAAAGATAACAGTAAATGCAAATAAGAGTTACTG
>CAZWLV010000121.1:0-4587 GCA_964634715.1 uncultured Lachnoclostridium sp.
ACAAAATATAACACATGAAATACCCACACACAGGCAAGCACCATTCTTCCTACCGGCACATTTTTCATCATCAGGAAACTAACTGCCATCACTGCCGTTACCGTTCCCATGATCCGGAGTTTCGCAGCCCATGTCATACCTCGGCCCTGCACAAAACTTTCCAGATTCTTCTTATATAGTTTTGTGCCGATAAACCACGTATGAAGTCTTTCCGAACTTTTCCCAAAACAATACGCTGCCAAAAGAAGAAATGGGAATGCCGGAAGCATCGGCATGACACTTCCAATTGCTCCTAAAACCAAACCAGCACACCCTAGTATGATATATATGATCTTTTTAATGTTCATTTCTTTCTAATCTCCTTTTTTCTTTTTTACTCTCTATGACATGACTAACTGCAAGAATCGGATGGGAAAAGATCATTCTCGGTCCGGAAAATCTCATGACATCTCTTATTTTTTCTTTCATATCCTTTCTGTAGCAGTGTACCCTGCAATTTGAACAAAACGTTTTTGTCTCCATAAAAGGACATTTATCACTTCGAAGTCTCGCATAATCCAATAATTCTTTACATTCCGGGCAAAGTTCTTTCTTCCTGCCATGCTGTTTGCGGCAGTATAATGAGATCATCTCTTCCACGATATATTTTTCGCGTTCCCGTTTGCTATTGATATCTTTTTTCATTAACTGACTCTTCCTGCTTTATTTTTCTGTTCCATAGAACAGATCACATCTGCGATCTTCATCGTAGATTGTCTGTGAGACACGAGCACGACCGTTTTATCTTCATTGGCTTCTTTTAAAGATTTTAAGATCACTGCTTCATTCAGGCTGTCAAGATTGCTGGTAGGCTCATCTAAAAGGATCAGTGCCGCATCATGTAAAAATACTCTGGCAAGACCAAGTCTTTGACGTTCACCGCCGGATAAAGTATCTCCAAGTTCTCCAACCTGACTGTCATACCCTTCCGGAAGGCTTATGATAAAGTCATGGATCGATGCTTTTTTACATGCTTCGATCAATTCTTCTTCTGTCGCATCCGCTTTTGCGATCCGAAGATTATTTTTGATGCTATCATGAAAAAGATGTGTTTCCTGTGTCATAAAACTTTCCATTTCACGGAGATTTACCGTATTAATACTTTCAATATCCGTATCTGAAATCCGTACATTTCCTTCAGAAACTTTCCAAAAACGCATCAAAAGTTTTAACATCGTTGATTTTCCACAGCCGCTTTTTCCGGTGATCCCAAAAATCTTGCCTTTTGGAATTTCCATAGAAACATCTTTTAAGATCACTTCTTCCTGATAAGAAAATGTGACATGATCCAAATTTGCGCCGGTAAATTCTACCGCCTTTTGTCCTGCGATTTCTTCTGCCAGCGGAGTTTCTTCTAAAATATCCAACACACGGTTTCCGGCCGCAAATGTATTTTGCAGCGTACTTCCCAGATTTGCCAATGCAACTACTGGTCCAAAAGAACTCATCAGTGCGATGGTCGGGATCAATACGCCGGAAAAATCCAAGATTCCTTTCTGCATCAGACCTGCCGAAACAAACAGCATCATAAGATCATAGATCAGGATCACACCATTGGTCACGGCTGTATTCAACGCAGTCAGTTTTTTCATTTTCTTTTCCGCAGCAGAAAGTGATTCTGCCATTTCATTCATCTGATCCAGACGTTTTTGTCCATTTCCATACTGGAGGATTTCTGAAAGTCCCCGCAGACTGTCCAGTACAAATGCACTCAGTTCCCCGGAACGGTTACGAAAACGGATTCCGGTATCCGTACTGAGTTTTGAAACTGTAAAAGGTATCAATAAACCTACTGTAAGATAAGCAGCTAATGCCAGCAGTCCAAGCACTATATGATATTTTCCAATAAACAGACACATGATCAGTGAAAAAGTCACTGCGATCAGCACCGGAGAAATGGTATGTGCATAAAATACTTCTAAAAGTTCAATATCTGAAGTGATCACCTGAATCAGATCACCTTTGTCTTTTCCTTCCAGTTTTGCCGGACAGAGTCTGCGTAATGCTCCAAACACCTGATCTCTGATCAATGCAAGCAGTTTAAATGCAATAAAATGATTACACGACTGCTCTGCATATCTTAAAAAACCTCTTAATATAGCAAATATCACAACACTGCAAAAAATTACTTTAAGAGAAAACACGGTTTCACATCCCAGCATTACAAGTATGGCAAAACCACCAAAAATGGTGATGAAAGATGCACAAAGATGACCTGTCAGACCCATCAAAACAGCCAACGTCATATATCCCGTCAACGGTTTTACCAAACCGATCAGTTTTTTCATCACCTGAAAACCACTTCTTTTCATATAAACTAATTTCCTTCCTCGCTTGATTTTTCAATCGGATTTGCGGATTCTTTTCTTTCACTGTAATGTTCCAGATTCCACTGTGCATTCCATAACTTTTCATAGCATCCTTTTTGGTTTAAAAGTTCGATATGTGTCCCAAATTCTGCCACACTGCCATGCTCCATTACATAAATACGATCTGCTCCGGTTACATTCGCCAAGCGGTGTGAAATGAGGATCACTGTTTTCTGTCCTGCCAAACGATTGATCTCTCTCATAATGTCATTTTCGCTTTCCACATCAATATTCGACGTTGCTTCATCGAAAATATAAATCTTACTATCATGCAGCAGTGCTCTTGCCAACGCAAGTCTCTGACACTGACCTCCGGACAGATTAGAAGCCTTTTCCTGTAAAAAAGTCTCCAAGCCCTGTTCACTTCGCAAAAATTCGGCAAGATTCACTCTTTCCAACACTTCCCACAGTTCCTTTTCCGAAGCCTCAGGATTTCCCATCAGCAGATTTTCACGAACCGTTCCCTTAAACAGATAGCTTTGATGACCAATATATGTCACATTTTCCAAAAGACTTTCTTCCGAAATTTCTGATAATTCCTGATGACCAATGGTAACAGATCCTTTGTATCCTTTGTTCTGTCCCATCAGGATTTTTGCAATCGTTGATTTTCCGCAGCCGCTCTCTCCTGCGATCGCAGTAAAACTGCCTTTTGGAAACTCCAGATTGACATTATGCAGAATTTCCCTGTCCGACTCATAAGAAAAATTTAGTGCGAAACATTCCAGATCGTATTCCTCATCAATGATCCCGCTCTTTTTTTCACTCTCCGGAAGTTCTAATAATGCAAAAATCTTATCAGAAGCTGCCATACCATTCATCGCAATATGAAAAAAAGAACCCAAAAGTCTCATCGGAATGAAAAAATCTGCCGATAAAAGAATGATCATAAGACATCCTTTCAAAGATACCGCTCCTCGGTGGTATTGCGTTACAGATAAGATCACGCCCAAAGCAGCACCGCCGTAAGCGATCAGATCCATCACGGTGATCGAATTTAACTGCATTGTCAACACCTTCATCGTAATCTTACGGAAACGTTCAGACTGTTCATTCATTTCTTCATGTTTTAACTGATCTGCCTGATAAATTTTCAGTGTCGTCAGTCCCTGAAGATTTTCTAAAAAAGTATCTCCCAGTGTTGTATATTCTCCCCAGTATTTTGACAGCAGTTTTTTTGCCCATCTCTGGATCAGCACGATCGTTACAGGGATCAGTGGTACACAGACCAGAAGCACCAGTGCTGACGGAAGATTATAGAAACTGATCACAACAAATAATGTCAATGGTGCCAGCATGGCATAAAAAAACTGTGGAAGATATGCTCCAAAATAAGTTTCTAACTGTTCTACACCTTCCACAGCCACCTGCACTACCTCTGAAGTCTGTACCTGTTCTCTATAAGCAGTTCCAAGCCTTAGAAGCTTTTGATAAATCTTTTTTCTCAAAGTCATTTTTACTGTTTTTGAAGACAAATAACTGAAATATCCTGATAAACGATAACAGATAAAACGGATCAAAACCGCACATACTGTTACCAATATTGTCTTTTGTAATTTCTGACTGTCCGCAGACTTATAAAAAAGATCTGCCAGCAGTCCCGTTACTGCATACATCATAGCAATATTTGCTGTCAAAGAAATCCATTGACAGATAACATTCGCAGCAATGTATTTTTTACTTTCACTGACCATACCGATCAGTTTTTTGTTGATCATCATACATTAATACTCCTTTTGATTTTCCAGAACACTGATCAGTGCTGCAGCACTGCTGGAATGTGTTCGTGCCAGAGGAATTTTATTGCGTTTTGCTTCTGTAACAGCACTATTTACCATCTTATGAGAAACAGTATTCGTAAAAAGCACCATCAGATCTGGCGTGCCAAGTTTTTTCTTAAAGCCACTGCGTTCCTTTGCAAAAACTTTACATTTATAACCGTATTGCTTACAGATCTTTTCATATTGACAGACCATACACTCATTTCCACCGATAATAACAACGCTCATAAAATCCTCCTTTGTATTAGTTTTAACTAACCAGATGATAAAAAATAACTCGACGGAATTTTTCAGAAAACATTTTTTTCATATTCATTATAAAAATTTCGTTCCCCTCCGACGAGCTATTCCTAATTATTATTAGTTTTAACTAACTTATGTAGTATAAATTACCACAG
>CAZWLV010000122.1:0-4578 GCA_964634715.1 uncultured Lachnoclostridium sp.
AAAAAACAGACTCTGCAATCAGGTGTGTCATTTGAATCAAAAAGGCTGCTGTAATGCACGCAGCAGCCGCAATGCGAAAGGAGAAAAAATATGAACGCAAGTGTCGCAATTCAAGTGCTGCCCAAAGTAAACAACGATGAGGAACTGATCCGTATCGTCGATGAAGTCATCGACTATATCCGTTCCACAGGATTAAACTACTATGTAGGTCCTTGTGAAACGTCTATTGAAGGTGACTATGACCAATTAATGGACATCATCAAAGAATGTCAGAAAGTCGCTGTCCGTGCCGGTGCAGCTTCTGTATCTGCCTATGTAAAGATCACTTATCGTCCGGAAGGAGACGTACTTACCATTGAAAAAAAAGTTACAAAACACCACCAGTAAAATCTGGTCAGTTTCTGCGATCGCAGCAGTGCTGATCTTATGGCAGATCCTCTGTTCCCTCGAACTGGTAGACAGCTTTATGCTGCCTTCCCCGGTGCAGGTGCTTGATGCTTTCATCAGCGAATTTCCTGCACTGATGGAACATTCTGTCATTACATTATCCGAAGCATTTTCCGGTCTTGGACTGGGCATTCTCTTAGGATTTTTCATGGCAGTCCTGATGGATCGCTTTGAATTCCTTTATAAAGCATTTTATCCGCTGATCATTTTGACACAGACCATTCCTACAGTTGCCATCGCACCGCTTCTGGTTCTTTGGTTTGGTTACGAAATGGCACCAAAAGTCATTCTGGTCGTTATCACGACCTTTTTCCCGATCACTGTGGGACTTTTAAACGGTTTTCGTTCCGTGGATCAGGATTCTATCCTGCTGCTCCGTGCCATGGGTGCCGGACAATGGCAGATCTTCCGCTATCTAAAACTTCCGGGAGCAATGTCCCAGTTTTTTAGCGGACTTCGGATTTCAGCTTCTTATGCAGTCGTAGGAGCAGTGATCTCCGAATGGCTTGGCGGTTTCGGAGGTCTCGGTGTTTATATGACACGAGTAAAAAAGGCATTTTCTTTTGACAAAATGTTTGCCGTCATCTTCCTGATCTCTATCATCAGTCTTCTTTTGATGACGCTGGTAGACATTTTACAAAAGAAATGTATGCCTTGGGAAAAGGAGAAAAAATAATGTTGAAAAAAATGATCAGCCTGATGCTGGCTGCGGTTCTTGTATGCGGAACACTGACCGGCTGCGGCTCTGAAAAAAATGAAACTGCAAAAACAGACTCTGGAAAAGAAGATTTAGAAAAAGTAACCTTCGTACTGGACTGGACTCCAAATACCAATCACACCGGTCTTTACGTCGCACAGGAACTTGGCTTTTTTGAAGAAGCCGGACTTGATGTAGAGATCGTACAGCCGCCGGAAGACGGTGCAGTGGTACTGGTTGCTTCCGGAAAAGCACAGTTTGGTGTTTCCTTTCAGGATTCCCTTGCTTCTGCATTCAGCGGAGATTCCCCGATGCCGGTAACAGCCATCGCTTCCGTGATCCAGCATAATACTTCCGGTATCATTTCACGCAAAGGTGAAGGCATGGATACTCCAAAAGGTATGGCAGATCATACTTACGCTACATGGAACGGTCCGATCGAACTTGCGACTATTCAACAGGTTGTAGAAGCTGACGGCGGTGATTTTTCAAAGATCGAACTGATCCCAAGCACGGTAACTGATGAAGTTTCTGCCTTAAAGACCAATTCCGTAGATTCTATCTGGATCTTTTATGCATGGGCAGGGATCAAAACTGAATTAGAAGGATTGGAAACAGACTATTTCGCATTTGCTGACATCGATCCGGTCTTTGACTATTACACACCGGTGATCATTTCCGGAAATGACTTTTTGGAAGAACACCCGGAAACAGCTAAGGCATTTTTATCCGCACTGTCAAAAGGCTATGAATATGCCATCGAATATCCGGAAGAAGCAGCACAGATCCTCTGCAATGCAGCACCGGAGCTTGATGAAGAGCTTGTCCTTGCAAGCCAGAAATACCTTGCCGATCAGTATCAGGCCGATGCACCTTACTGGGGTTATATCGATACTGACCGTTGGAATGCCTTTTATCAATGGATCAATGACCATTCTTTAACAGAAACGGCAGTTCCTCTGGATACCGGATTTACCAATTCCTATCTTCCAGAAAACTAAAACCAGAACCACAGGAGATTCACATGTCAGTTTTAAAAGTCGATCACGTTTCAAAATCCTTTGACGGAGAACAGATCATCAAAAATATTTCACTGGAATTAAAAGAAGGGGAACTTGTTTCCCTTCTTGGTGTCAGTGGCGGCGGAAAAACCACCCTTTTTAATATCATTTCCGGATTAAGCACCCCGGATGAGGGAAATGTTTTCTTAAACGACGAAGACATTACCGGAAAACCCGGAAATATCAGTTATATGCTGCAAAAAGACCTGCTGCTCCCTTACCGTACCATTGAGGACAATGTGGCACTTCCGCTTTTGATCCGTGGTATGAAGAAAAAAGAGGCACGGGCAAAGGTACGGGAATATTTTTCCGAATTTGGTCTGGAAGGCACGGAACGAAAATATCCTTCCCAGTTATCCGGAGGAATGAAACAAAGAGCGGCTCTTTTACGTACCTACCTTTTTTCTGAAAAAGTAGCTCTTTTAGATGAACCTTTTTCTGCACTGGATATGCTGACCAAAGCAACGGTTCATGACTGGTATCTGGAGATCATGGAAAAGATCCGTTTATCCACACTTTTTATTACCCATGATATTGATGAAGCGATCCTCTTATCCGACCGCATCTATCTGCTGACCGGAAAACCGGGAACTCTGACCAAAGAGATCATCATCAAAGAACCGAAACCCCGAAGAAAAGATTTTTCTGTTTCAGAAGAGTTTCTTCAATATAAAAAAGAAATTCTCGCACATCTGGAAAGCTAAGCACACAGGAGTATCACATTGCGATACTCCTGTACTTTTTTACGCTTCTTTTTGAACTTTTTGTGTCTTCGCTTTACTCTTTTGATTTTTCCTTTATAATAAAATGTTGTATTATAGGTTTTTTTAATATTTAAACGTTAGGAGAAGATATGAAAAACAGATTTTTAACTAAAACACTGGCGGCTCTTCTGACCGCCTCTTTGCTGACCGGCAGCCTTCCTGTGGATGCAGCCGTCACAAACAGCAATACGATTTCCTCCTCGGTCGAAGTTTCTGAGGAACCGGATTATATCCTCGGCCGTCCTATGACAGAAGAAGAGATCGAAGAACAGCAGCAGATTGCTGCAGAAGCCTTAGAAAACAGCAGTTACATTCCACTGGACAGTACAACTGCTTCCTATGATATTTCTGTAGACGAAACAGTACTTCCTGCAAGAACGATCATTCCGTCCCGATATGATTCCAGAAAAAATGGGATTGAAACAAAAGTCAGTGACCAAAGTCCTTACGGCACCTGCTGGGCATTTACAGCAATCACTCTCTTGGAAAGCAGTCTGCTGAGCAAAGGATATTCCTACACCAATCTTTCAGAATCACATCTGGCTTACTTTGCGAATTTTTCTGCACCGGAACCTTTAAACAACCAGTACAAAGATTCCATGAAAAATGACCGTTCTGAAGGATATGCCAATGTAGGCGGAAATTCTTACTTAAGCTATTCCACCCTTGCGGCCTGGAGAGGTGCCGTATCTGAAACGACAGCTCCGTACAGCAAGCTGGAAAGCGGTTTTTCCAACACTGTAGAAGCGGCTTACGGCAACACCGCAGCTCATCTTCAGGGATTTTACCGTATTGATGCAAGCAATCCTGACATGATCAAATCTGCTATCATGGAACAGGGTGCTGTAGGTGCCGGATATTATCATGATGATATTTACTGTAATTACAATACCGCTGCCTACTACTATCCATATGGATATTACACTATGAACCACTCCATTACGATCATCGGATGGGATGACCATTACAGCAAAGAAAATTTCTGGGATGGCTGGCGTCCTTCCTCTGACGGGGCATGGATCGTAAAAAATTCATGGGGTACAAACTGGGGCGATGACGGATATTTTTACATTTCCTATGAAGATCAGACACTGGGAGAATTTTATTCCTTCGATGCGGAAACCAGTACAAACTATGATAACTGCTATCAGTATGACTTAACTTCCAGTCTCAATTCAAATTATATAGGTGTTGATCAGGCTGCTGCAGTATTTACCGTAAAGGCAAATGATCAGAAACCGGAATATTTAAATGCTGTCTCCATCGGTCTGACAGTTTCTGCAAATACAGAATATTCCATCCAGATTTACAAAAATCCGACCAATGCTTCTGATCCAACCAGCGGAACACCGATGCTTTCCAAACCGCAGAGCGGAATTACAACTTTCGCCGGTTACCATACCATTCCTTTAGATGAAAGCATCAAACTGAACGCCGGAGACACTTTTGCAGTCGTATTTTCCTTCCCATATATGGTTTATATCGACAGTGAAATTTCGATTGACTGGGAAAACGGCTACGTTGTCAACGCTTCTTCCAGAGCCGGAGAAAACTATATTTACAGTAATTCTTCCAACGTCTGGGCAGATTACGGAGTCAACGGCACCGG
>CAZWLV010000123.1:0-4568 GCA_964634715.1 uncultured Lachnoclostridium sp.
GTACATCTGTATCGATCAGACCGCCGTTTCCAAGAAGTCTTACTTCTGCTGCTGATGCAAATCCGCCTTTAGATTCTACTGCAAACAGTTTTACATATTTTGCACTTACCGGTTCATCAAAGATGACTGTTTTTGCTGCTTCTGTTAATGCCCAAGTACCTGAAGCAACTTCTGTCCAGTCTTCATTGTCATCACTTACATAGATTTCATATTCTGTGATCGTACCGTTTCCAGCACCTGATCTTGGTGTGTAAACATAGCCTGTCACTTCATATTCGTAACCGTCTTTGATCTCCAGTGTCAGATATTTGTCTTCTGCTGCCGGTGCAGTACCGCTGTAGTTTGAATGCCAGATTGTACTGAGGTTTCCATCAAGTACGTTTGCTGCTTTTCCATCTTCGCTGACAGTTTCCTGTGTACCTGCTGTTGCAAGCATATGATCTGCCGGGATTGTTTCCCCTTTCACAGATTCACCTGCTGTCACTTTTACAGTATAAGTGATCGTTTCTCCGTCATAACTTCCTGTTACAACATCACCGTCTGCCAGTCTGATACCGCCTTCCAGTGCTGTTGTTCCACGAGCTGCTGCTACAGTTACGCCATCTTCATAAACAAGACTTTCTAATAAAGTTCTTGCTGTTACTTTTGCTGTATCTGCTACAGTCATTGTCATTGTTTCCTGATCTACGACGATGTCTGCATCTGTAGAAACGAGTTTTAATAAAACGCTTCCTGATTCATAAGCACCGATATCAGGGATTCCTGCTACTTTATTTCCGAAGTAGTCACGTGTATTTGTTTCATCATATACAGGAACACCTGCATTGATCGCCGGAGAACCTTCCTGTAATTTGTAGCATGATAAATCAACTTTTGTGATCTTGCCGTTTTCATAAGTTCCGGTAGCACCTTTACCCGGATCCACTAACATTGGATCGATGCTCATGTTTGGTGCACTTGGATTGTCATTTTCCGGCAGATTTGTGAAACCATAGAAGATATTGCTCTGCCAGTCAATATAATCATCACCGAACATATTTGCTGCTGCAGGAGTTTCTCCATCATAATAGAAGATATTGTTGTAGAACTTCATATTATTCTGTCCTGCGGACTTCGCTGTTGCAAATAAGAAGATCTGGTCTGAGTTTGGTTTCAGTACACGTTCTGTCATATAGAATGTGTTGTTATAGATTGCTCCATCATAGTTGTCTGCGTAGATATCCATCAGACCCTGTCTTGGATGTGCATAGTCATTCTGGCTGATATTGTAACGTACAATACCTTCAAATCCTTTATAACCTGCACCTACGTTACAGTACATCATGAAACCGCCGCGGTTATCATGTACATAGTTATACTGTACATAAGTACGGTCATTTAATGCATCGATTTCGATACCCTGACCGTCGTTGCATACCTGATCGCCGCCGATCTGGATATCATAAACTTCATTGTACTGGAAGTAAGTATCATCTGAGTTCCAGTTGAACAGACCTACTGCCATTTTTGCACTGTTATGAAGATGCTGTACACACTGTGTTACAAGGTTGTTTTCCAGAACTGCATTTTTACAGTTATCAACGATACATCCATCACCGTCGATGTCATGGATATAGTTATTTCCTAAATAGAAATCTGTGTATGGCATCCATTCATAAGAAGATCTGCCTGTCCAGTATGCTCCCTGCCATTTTTCGCTTGTACGATAAGCCCATGGTGTCAGGAAGTTGATACCGGAACGTCCTACGTCATAAATTTCACAGTTTGTGATACGGATATCATTGATCTGTGTTGGTACTGCTTTAGAACGATCCCAGTTTTTGTTTGTGATAACGTTCATTGTAATACCGCCGGAAGTTTTACCGATGTTTGTTCCCGGTCCATGGAAACCATGAATGATCACATCATCGATATAGAAATGTTCCAGAACACCGATTTCTTCACCCTGAATTGTGATACCACTGCAGTAAGTCGCTGTCGGACCATTATCTGTCTGTGGTGTCGGGTCAACGATTTCCAGACCGCTTACTTCCCAGTACTGTACGTTATAGAACTGGATCACATAGTTGACACTTGGATTTTCAACGGTTGTGTCAGCACTCATGATATGGCTTACTGTCCAGTCTTCACCCGGCTGTAATTTTGGTCTTTTATCTCCGTCACCATATGCTCCAATCTTGATCGGTGCATTTTCATCACCGGAACCCTGTGGTTTGAAGCATCCTGTGAAAGTTTCCCCTCTCTTAAAGAGGATCTGATCGCCCGGTACAAATGTAAGTTTGTTCAGCTTATCAATGGTCTTGAATGCTGTTTCCGGTGTAAGACCATCATTTTCATCACTTCCGTTTGTAGCGTCTACGTAATAAACTGCTCCGTCAAGTCCTGCAACACTGAAAGAAGCCTCTTTTGAGGATGTTCCATAAGTAACTTTTACGGTTACTTTATGATTTTCAGAGTCACGAACGTCTCCTGTCGTTACAGTTACGGTCTTAGATGCTTTGTCATATGCAAAATCACTTACGGAAAGTTCTTTAAATGCTCCGTCATCAAGCTTATATTCCCATGTAAACTGAGAAGCTTTCGGTGCAACTGTCGGATCTTTGTCAAGTACCACTGTTACTTTTCCGTTTTCTGCTTTGACAGAATCGATCGCTGCAACAACTGCTTCGCCTTCTCCTGCTTCTACTGTGAAATCAAGATGGATCGCAGATTCTCCTGCATAAGAAAGTGCTACATTTACAAGCTGTTCTGTTCCTGCTAATTTTTCGATCGGATCAAAAGTCAGTGTTAATGTATTTGTTTCTGAATCCCATTTATCTGTCACTAATTTTAAAACAGAAGATTCTCCGCTGTTTTCTCCCACATAATAAGTAGCATTAAAATCATCTACCAGTGGAGCTGCAGCCAGTTCTTTAGCAAATGTTACACTAAGTTTTCCATTTTCAATCTTTGCATTGGAAATAGAATTTTTTGCGATCAGGCATGCATCATCGATATACATCACTGCATTATTTTCCTGTGCTTCTACCCATCCATAAACACGGGCATCTCCGCCAGTGTAAACGAATTCGATCTCATACTGTTTCCATTCAGTGGATGTAACGTACTGTTTTAATTCAGAACCGCCATAGTTCTTTACACCTACTGTATAGTTTGTAGAAGAAGTGCTTACTTCGTCACTTAATTTTGCCCATACGGAATATACATAAGTCATACCTTTTACAAGATCTGCTGCTAACACATCCTGTTCCAGTGATGACTGACCAGCGGTAAATTTCGCTGCTCCGCTGCCTGTATGAGTTACTTCAGTTTCTTTAGAAGCACTCTGCCAATAGTGCCAGTTACCTGCATGTGAGCCGCCGGCCGCATCAAACGCAGTATCCGACTCAAAATCAGGATTTACTAAAAGATTTTCTGCCTGAAAGCTGTAAGAATCCGCTGCATTGACAGTCATGGTTCCTACACCTGTAAAGGCTGAGGTCATTGTTACGATCGCAGCCAAAGCAGCAGCCGCAATACGGTTAACAAGGTTTCTTTTTACCATTTTTCATTTCCCCCTTTTTTATATTTTCAAACAGGATCTTCCTGTTTTACTCAAATTCCACCGGATTGTTTTGGGCAACCCTGTCAAGCACAGTATCGTACAATTCATTTCTGACCAGACTGTACAATGCCATATATTCGTGGTTCTCATAGCCGTATTCCGTATAAGTTACGTCTTTTACTTCCACGATCCTCTGCTGATAATCATAATCATCTTCATACGTATCGCCGATTTTGGCAGTGCCAAGAAAATCTGCCAGACCCTTGTCGGATTTTCCATAAAAACTTAACTCTTCCGCATCGGCAGTGATCGTTTCCGTCACACCGTCAATGGTCTGATCATAGACAATTTCTGTGATACTCTGAAAATCTTCCTGATGTTCATTATAATATCTTTCTGCCATATCCAGAATTCCCTGATCTGCATTTTCTTCCAGATATCCCTGAATCGATGCTTCTACATTATCCATCGTATACTGAAAATAAATAGAAAGCGAATTAAACTGCTCTACTCCGTAGATCACTTCGTTGTCTTCTTTTTTTGCCTGTCTTGATGCATTTTCCTGTTCCATACGGAATTTCAGGCTTTCAAAAGAATACGGCTCGCAAAATCCAAGTTTGTTTCCAAGATAAAAGATCGCATTCACTCGGTTTGCATACTCTTTTACACGTTCTTCCAGTTCCTCACTGCTGATGTCATTCGGAAGATCCCGTTCTACAAAATACTCATAAAACTCATATTCTTCTTCCGAGATCACACGGGCATAGCCGCTGTAACTATAGATTTCTTCCAATATTCCGGAAGTTTTTTCCGCAGATCCTTTATCTTTCCAACCAAAAAACAGGCATGCTGCCAAAACAGCCGCCAGTATTCCGATGATGATCATTCCAATACTTTTTTTCTTCAAATAGATTCCGCCTCTCTTGTTTGATTATGCTATTATACTATTTTTCTCTCTTTTTTTCCATATTTTTTATACATTTTGCTTGCAATATCTTGCTTTTTTTTATAATTTTCTTGTTCA
>CAZWLV010000124.1:0-4536 GCA_964634715.1 uncultured Lachnoclostridium sp.
ATCAGAGGGGAGACGAGAGAGATGAATTTAGTTACAGTAAAAGAATTATATCGCAATACTGAAAAATATATTGATCAGACAGTAGAAGTCGGCGGCTGGGTACGCAGTGTCCGTGACTCTAAGACATTTGGATTTATCGTTGTAAATGATGGTACATTTTTTGAAACATTACAGGTAGTTTACCATGATACGATGGACAATTTTGCAGAGATCGGTAAATTAAATGTTGGAGCTGCCATTATCGTAAAAGGAAAACTGGTAGCGACACCACAGGCAAAACAGAAATTTGAAATTCAGGCGGATGAAGTTTTTGTAGAAGGAACTTCCGCTCCGGATTATCCATTACAGAAAAAACGTCACAGCATGGAATTTTTAAGAACCATCACACATTTACGTCCGAGAACGAATACATTCCAGGCAGTATTCCGTGTACGTTCTTTATGTGCATATGCGATTCATCAGTTCTTTCAGGAAAGAGGATTCGTTTATGTTCATACACCGCTGATCACAGGAAGTGACTGTGAAGGTGCAGGTGAAATGTTTCAGGTAACAACGATGGATTTAAACAATGTGCCGAAAACAGAAGACGGAGCAGTAGATTTCTCACAGGATTTCTTTAACAAACCGACCAATCTGACAGTTTCCGGTCAGTTAAACGGTGAAACTTATGCCATGGCATTTAGAAATATCTATACGTTTGGACCGACATTCCGTGCAGAAAACTCTAACACGACAAGACATGCGGCAGAATTCTGGATGATCGAGCCGGAAATGGCATTCGCTGATCTTCAGGATAACATGGATGTTGCAGAAGCAATGTTAAAATACGTCATCCGTTATGTGCTGGAAAATGCACCGGAAGAGATGAATTTCTTTAACAGCTTTATTGATAAAGGCTTACTGGATCGTCTGAATGGTGTTCTGAATTCTGAATTCGGTCATGTAACTTATACAGAAGCGATCGAATTACTCGAAAAGAACAATGATCAGTTTGATTATAAAGTATTCTGGGGATGTGATCTTCAGACAGAACATGAAAGATATCTGACAGAACAGATCTTCAAACGTCCGGTATTCGTTACAGATTATCCGAAGGAGATCAAAGCGTTCTACATGAAACAGAACGAAGACGGAAAGACTGTTGCAGCGATGGATTGTCTGGTGCCGGGAATTGGTGAGATCATCGGCGGAAGCCAGAGAGAAGATGATTATGACAAGCTGGTAGCACGTATGGATGAACTGGGACTTAAGAAAGAAGATTATGACTTCTATCTGGATCTTAGAAAATACGGTTCTGCACGTCATGCAGGTTTCGGACTTGGTTTTGAACGCTGTGTAATGTACTTAACAGGTATGGGCAATATCCGTGACGTCATCCCATTCCCAAGAACAGTAAATAACTGTGAATTATAATCCAAGAGATCAAAATTTGTTACTGTACAGACAGCAGCGAATCACATGCTGATTTGCTGCGTAAAAGAATGATTCAGGTGTGAGCAGGCTCCTTTTGCGAAGCAAAACTCTAAATGAGCCTGCGAATGTTACTGTGCATACAGTATGTATGCACAGTAACCAAAAGTTCGATGAATTATCAAAACAGACAAACGAATGTTTGAAATATCATACACCTTATGGTAGACTTACCATGAGGTGTATTTTTATGTTAATGATTCATACAGCGGATCTTCATCTGGGAGCAAGCCCGGACAGCAGAGAGCCGTGGGGAAAAAATAGAAAACAGGAATTATGGGACAGTTTTGAACGTCTTTTGGAAGAAACCAGAAAAAAACAGGCAGATCTTTTACTGATCGCAGGAGATCTTTTTCACAGACCGCCTCTTTTGCGGGAACTGCGGGAAGTGAATGCGAAGTTTGCAGCACTGGGGAAAACGAAAGTGGTGCTGATGGCAGGAAATCATGACTATATCGGAAAGGATTCTTTTTATCAAGGTTTCTCATGGGCAGAGAATGTCTTCTTTTTTGAAGACAGGAAAATGTCCGTTATCAGGTTTCCGGAATTAAAAGTAGATGTCTGGGGATTTAGTTATCACGAAAAAGAGATCCGGGAACGGCTGTATGATCACATCCAGCCGGAGAAGAACGGATATTATCATATTCTTCTGGCACATGGAGGGGATGAAAAACATATTCCGTTTACGAGAGAAAAACTGGCACGCAGCGGATTTGATTATATTGCGTTTGGGCATATCCATAAGCCGGGCATGATCATTGAACATCAGGCAGTTATGGCAGGCAGTCTGGAACCGACAGATCATACGTGTGAAGGTGTCCATGGTTATGTTGAGATTGAGGTAGTTGGCGGACAGAACCGGATCCGGCTGGTTCCGTTTGCGAAAAGAGAGTATCGAAAACTTCAAATTTCCATGACGGAAGAAGATACGATGAGCAGTCTCTTTAAAAATATCGTGGAAATGATCCATAAACAGGGGGAAGAACACATCTATGAAGTGCTGTTATGTGGAAAACGTCACAGATCTTTCGAGATCATGGAGGATAAATTAAAAAGTGCCGGAAATATCCATAAGATCACGGATCAGACAGAGCCGTTTTTCGATTATGAAAAGTTAAAAAAAGATTATCGGGGAACGATTCTGGAAAAATATATGTTATCTTTTGCACAATGTGAAACAGAACTGGAGAAAAAGGCATTGAACCTTGGTGTGAGTGCTCTTTTGGAGGTACTGGAAAGATGATAGTAAAAGAATTAAATCTCAAAAACTTTGGAAAATTTTGTGATCAGAAATTCCGGTTTCAGGATGGGATCAATGTGATCTATGGTGCAAACGAAGCAGGAAAAACTACGATCTATACTGCGATCGGAGCGATGCTTTTTGGCATGGAGCGGAAAAAAGGCAGGGCTGCGAAAAATGATACGTATATTACCTATCAGCCATGGGAACATAAGACATGGTATGAAGGCAGTTTAAAATTTGAGACCGGCGGCAAAATCTTCTGTATTGAACGGAATTTTTATCAGGGAGAAAAAGAGACACGCCTTTTTTGTGAAACAGATGGGGAAGAGCTTTCTGTGGAGCAGGGGGATCTGTCGATGCTTTTGGGAGATACCGGAGCAGAACTTTTTTTTAATACAGCAGCGACGGGGCAGTTAAAGATAAAGCCGCAGGAGATCGTTTACGGGTATTTGGAAAATTATATTGCAGGGCTTTTAGAAAGCGGAAACCGTTCTACGGATGTGACACAGGCTCTGGAAATTTTAGAAAATAAGAAAAAGGCTCTGGAACGGCAGCAAAAGCAGCAGCAGCAGGAACTGATGCAGCAGATCAGGGAAACAGAATTAAAACTGGCTATGACAGAAGAAGATCTTTCGGTGCATCGAAAGAAGCTGGAAACGTTAAAAGAAATCCCTAAAACAGAAAAAGCAGGTGTGCAAAGAAAAAAACGGGGATTTTTTGCAAGGCTTTTTTTATGGTTTCTAAAAAAGTTGGGACTTTATAAAAAAAAGCCGGAGAAAACTCCAAAAACAAACGAAGTGCAGGAATCCGTAAGGATCTTACAGGAAGTTCTGGGGGAAAAAGAAAGTCAGAAAGAAGAACTGCTTTTGGAAAGAGAAGCGTTTTACAAAGAACTGCATGAAGTGTCAAAAGCAGCGGACATAGAAGCGGTAGAGCTGGCTGTGAAACGGATCCGGGAACTTTCCGTAACCTGTCGGGAAGAAGTTTTTGAAAGACTGGAAAAGAAAGCTTCGGAAGTGCTAAGTTCTATGACAAAGGGAAAATATCAGAAACTTTCTTTGAAAGAAAAAGAACCGGAAGTCTGGGATGGAGAAAAGATGTGTAAACTTTTTCAGGTCAGTACCGGCTGTGCAGATCAGATCTATCTGTCAGTCAGGATCGCATTACAGGATCTTTTTTTTGAAGAAGAGAAGATGCCGTTACTGTTTGATGATGCATTTGCTTATTTTGATGATCAAAGGCTGGAACGCCTGCTTAGCTATCTGGCTGGGCTGGATCGGCAGATCCTTTTGTTTACCTGTCATGAGAGAGAAGCTCAGATTTTGGAAAAAATGCACATTTTATGTGGAAAAATTACCATTTAAAATCCCCCCCGGTGGATTGTGCCGCAGATGAAAAAGTGCTATACTTTCTAAACATGCATAAAAATAAGATGTCAGAAAAAAGTGAATGGAGACATAGATGAATACAGAGGAAGTACATACACATATCGCGGCAGATGGGACTGTTTATGAGCATACGCATCATGATCATCAGCATAGTCACGACCATCAGCACAGCCATGATCATCAGCATGGTCATGGACATACACACACGAACACGAAAGCGGTTTTGAACCGGCTTTCCAGAGCGATCGGTCATCTGGAATCGATCAAAAGGATGGTGGAAGACGGAAGGGACTGCAGTGAAGTCCTCATCCAGTTGTCAGCAGTAAAATCTGCCATTAACAATACAGGAAAAGTGATCCTGAAAGACCATATTGAACATTGTATGGTAGATGCAGTGGAGTCCGGCGATCATAAGGCGATCGAAGAACTGACGGA
>CAZWLV010000125.1:0-4525 GCA_964634715.1 uncultured Lachnoclostridium sp.
AATCTTTTTGTCAGTTCCAGTACACGTGCCGTAATCTCTTCTTTTTTATTTTCAAAATCAAAGATACAGTCTGCGATACAATCTGCGATGATCACCATTTCAGCTTCTCCAAATCCACGGGTTGTTACCGATGGTGTTCCCAAACGAACGCCGCTTGTTACAAATGGACTGCGTTTTTCACCCGGAACCGTATTTTTATTAGCGGTAATGTGTACTTCATCCAGATTCTGTTCCAACTGTTTTCCTGTTACTTCAGAATCTGTCAGATCCACTAACATCAGATGGTTATCTGTACCGCCGCTGACGATCTTTACACCTCGTTCCATCAAACGTGCCGCCAATGCTTTTGCATTTTTACATACATTCTGTGCATATTCTTTATATTCCGGTTTCAGTGCTTCGCCGAAGCAGACTGCTTTCGCTGCGATCACATGTTCCAAAGGTCCGCCCTGTGTTCCCGGGAAGATCGCTTTATTGATCTTCTTGATCAATTCTTCACTGTTTGTAAGGATCAGACCACCACGAGGTCCACGGAGCGTCTTATGTGTAGTCGTTGTCACAACATCTGCATATGGAACAGGATTCTGATGTGCACCACCAGCTACCAGACCAGCGATATGTGCCATGTCTACCATAAACATAGCTCCATTTTCATGTGCGATCTTTCCAAGACGTTCAAAATCAAGAGCACGGCAATATGCGGATGCACCTGCTACAAGAAGTTTCGGCTGAACTTCCTTTACCTGTGCTTCTAAAGCATCGTAATCAAGGAATCCATCTTCATTAACACCATATGATACGAAATGATAGTTCTTTCCGCTCATGTTCGCTGGGCTTCCGTGTGTCAGATGTCCTCCCTGTGAAAGATCCATACCCATGACTGTATCACCAAGATTTAAAATTGCGAAATAAACTGCCAGATTTGCCTGTGCACCGGAATGTGGCTGCACATTCGCATATTTTGCACCAAACAGCTCACATGCACGATCGATCGCAAGCTGTTCTACCACATCCACATGCTGGCATCCGCCATAATAGCGGTGTCCCGGATAACCTTCTGCGTATTTATTCGTTAAAACACTGCCCATTGCAGCCATCACTGCCGGGCTGACAATATTTTCCGAAGCGATCAATTCAATATTTTCACGCTGTCTTTTTAATTCTGCATTCATTGCTGCCGCTACTTCGGCATCATAATTTTCTACGAATCCAATCGTATTTACCATGTCCTGAAACATTTTCATTCTCCTTTTTGTATCCTCTTTGTCATTGAACCAATGTCCTGTCCATTGTAGCGTGAAAATTCTGTTTTGCCAAGGTAAAAACGCATTATTTTTAGAAAATTTACTACAAATTTTTCTTGTTTTTCTGTAGTTTCTTCTATATATAAATATCTCTTATCATTTTTAATGACTTTTTCTAATATTCTGACAATTTTAAGATTTAATCTTCAGTTTCTTTAAATATTCTTTTTGTTCCGGTGTGATCCGATAGCTTTCCACTGCTTTTTGAATTGTTTTATTATGTGTCCATGGATCCAGACGCTGTTCTTCTAAAAATGGCAGGATCTGTTCGTATTGTTTTGCAAGTGCCGTTGCAAAATACCACGCTCTCATCATATTGACATAATAATCCTGCGAATGGATCTGCAATACTTTTTCCGGATATTCTAATCGGAAATTCTCCTCCAGATAATACCGCATGAGCATACTAATCCCAAATCTGACTGTATAGGAATGTTCCGATGTGATCCATTGCTCGATCTCTTCTAACAGATCATTCAAACGGTTCTTCACGATTTTTATCGTGATCATATCACACGTTGCCCAATTATCAATATATGGAAGAAAACGATTTATTTCTTTCATACAAAGATCATAATCACGGATCTGTTCGATCAAAAGACCATGAAGATTATTTTCTTCATAATATTCATGAGGAAGCGTTTTTAAAAACTCTTCTGACTCTTTCATTTTTCCAAATTTTTTGGCAAATTTACGAAGCTCCGGCATTCTCACACCGATGACCTTTTCTTTTTCTATGGTCGGCATCAGGCGTGAATGAAAATCACGATACTTTAAATCCCGCATGGCAAATAATTGCTTTTGTATCTCGTTCATCTTCTGTTTTTAAACGCCTCCCAGTTCTTTGATCACTTCACCTGCAAGGATCAGTCCTGCCACTGCCGGTACAAATGCCGTACTTCCCGGAATGGCTCTTCTTCCTTCCGGTTTTTCTTCCGTACTCTCTTCCTTTGGTGTCACCGGCTGTTCATCTGAAAATACAACTTTTAAATGATGGATATTTCGCTTTTTTAATTCTCTTCTCATGACCTTCGCCAGTGGATCCATCGACGTTTTAAAAAGATCCGTTACCCGAAATCTGGAAGGATCTAATTTATTTCCTGCTCCCATAGCACTGATCACCGGAATTTCCAGTGCATTTGCCCGTGTAATGATCTCCAGCTTTGCTGTTACCGTATCAATGGCATCTACGATATAGTCGTATTCCTGAAAAGGAAATTCATCTGCATTTTCCGGCAAAAAGAAACATCGGTATGTCCTTACTTCGGCATCAGGATTGATTGAAAGGATCCTTTCCTTCATCACATCTACTTTATACTGCCCGATCGTATCTCTGGTCGCAATGATCTGCCTGTTTAAATTTGTCAGGGAAACCGTATCATTATCGATCAGGTCAAATGCACCGATACCGCTGCGAACCAGTGCTTCACATACGTGACCGCCGACACCGCCGATCCCAAAGACTGCAACTCTTGCATTTTTTAATTTTTCCATCGCTTCTGCTCCCAGCAAAAGCTGTGTTCTTGAAAACTGATCTGTCATATTTACCTCATATAAGCAGGGATTTTTAGATGATTCTTTCCACCTGCTGCTCTTCTCTTCATTGAATCGGTGCTATTGTAACCATATTTCACTTCGATGTCAAACAAATCCCATCGGTAATCCATGGAAATAACATGACCATTTCCCCGTTTGTGCAACTAAGTAATCTGCAAAATCAGACAGAGTGATCCTATCACAGGAATTTTCCTTGAAAATTCCTGTTCTTACCTATAAAATAGCATCGTATGAAATTTTAGAAAGGAACCACTTATAACTAAGGAATACACTTATGATGAAAAATTTAAAAGAACGTTATATCGGTGATGCAGACTTTTACAAACGCTACTTACTCCTTGCATTGCCTATGATCCTGCAAAATGCGATCACAAATCTGGTCAGTTTTTTAGACAACATCATGGTCGGACAGCTTGGTACAGAACAAATGTCCGGTGTCGCCATCGTCAATCAGCTGATCTTTGTCTATAATCTGGCTATCTTTGGTGCCGCTTCTGCTGCCAGCATTTTCGGTGCACAATATTTCGGAAAAGGAAATCATAAAGGACATATGCATACTTTCCGTTTTAAACTGTATGCGACATTGATCGTAACGATCCTCACAGGAGTATTGTTCATTACCAAGGGAAGTGATCTCATTTCCTTATACCTGACGGATACTGCCGGAAACGGTGCTACGGAAGTTACACTGGTCTACGGACAGCAGTATTTAAAGATCATGCTTCTTGGTCTGCTTCCTTTTGCGATCACACAATCTTACGCTACTACCATTAAAGAAACCGGTCAGACTATGATCCCAATGATCTCCAGTTTTGCCGCTGTTGGAACAAACGCTGTTTTAGATTACCTGCTGATCTTTGGGATTGGATCATTTCCGGCTCTTGGAATCGCAGGTGCTGCCCTCGCTACCGTCATTTCACGTTATGTTGAGGCACTCATCGTCGTATTGTGGGCACATCGGCACAAAAAGGTGAACCGTTATCTGGAAGGTGCTTATACCGGATTTGGCATTCCAAAAGAAGAATTCCGTGCCATTTTAGTCAAAGGTTCTCCTCTGATGCTCAACGAAGTGATGTGGGCAATGGGAATGACCGCTGTTACCCAATGCTACTCTATCCGTGGTTTAGAAGTCGTAGCCGGATTAAATATCGCTACTACGATCACAAATCTCTTTAATATTGTTTACATCCAGTTAGGTGCCTGCATCAGTATCATCGTAGGACAATATCTTGGTGCCGGAAAATTAAAAGAAGCTAAAGATGCGGACAATAAAATGATCGTATTTAGTGTTTTCTGTTGTATCGTCATGGCAGGGATCATGCTGATCGGTGGAAAGTTTTTCCCAGAAATCTACAATACCACTGCCGAGATCAAGTCACTGGCTGCAAGTTTTATCGCTGTTTCTGCGATCATCATGCCATTTTGTGCATTCAGTCATGCGTCTTACTTTACGCTCCGTTCCGGCGGAAAAACACTGGTCACATTTTTATTTGACTCTGTATTTACATGGGTGATCGTCGTACCGACCGCCTTTGTGCTGGCTCATTATACCGGACTTGGCATTATCAGCATCTATTTCCTTGTACAGGCAACCGAACTGATCAAAGTTGTCATCGGATATTTCATGATCAAAAGTAATGTCTGGCTGGTACAGATGGTTTAAG
>CAZWLV010000126.1:0-4499 GCA_964634715.1 uncultured Lachnoclostridium sp.
CTACTCAATCTATGACAACGGTGCAAAAGCAGCTATGGGTAACTTCGCTGCATACGAATCAGTTGCAGGTTTAGGAACAGTTCGTGAAGTATTCTTCGATCCAGTTAATGCTTTAGTAGAAGGAAGCATTACACAGGAAGACTGGGTATCTGGAATCAAAGAAGCTAGCGATTTAATGCGTGCTAACTTAAAATAATAAGTTTATCTCATCAATAACGCAAACTTTATGGCGGCGGGCAGGGTCACTGCCCGCCGTATTTGTCTTCAAAAATATGAATGAACATTCCGTGAAAATTTAGGTGGGATGTGGATTCAAAAATACGCAAATCAATCTGAATACTGATTTGCTGTGCTGATAAAAAAGCAAAAAGAAAAGTTTCAAGAAAGGAACAGGATCATATGAAAAAGGACAAGAGGCTTATTGGCTTTTTAACTGCGTGCGTAGCACCGGCAACTATTCTTTTCTTCATTTTTATGATCGTACCTACATTTAACGTATTTAGAATTTCTCTGTATGAAAAAGGAGCTTATACTCCGACAGAAACATTTGTAGGTTTACAGAACTATAAGGTCTTATTTGCTGATACAAAATTCATTCAGTCTATGCAGAATATGATCTTACTGGTAGTTGTAACAACGATCATTACATTTGGGTTCGCACTTGTATTTGCAGGTATCTTAACCCGTGAAAAGATTAAAGGACAGAATTTCTTCAGAATCATTTTCTATATCCCGAACATTCTGTCAGTTGTAGTTATTTCAGGTATTTTCTCAGCAATCTATAAACCTGAAAATGGTATGTTGAACAGTATCATCGGACTTTTCCGTGATATGTCAGACCCGATCCTCTGGAAGGGTGAAAAACTTGTAATTATTTCGATCATTATCGCAATGGTATGGCAGGCCATTGGTTATTATATGGTAATGTATATGGCATCTATGTCAGCAGTACCGGAAAGTTTATACGAAAGTGCCGGACTGGATGGTGCAGGACGCCTGACACAGTTTTTCCAGATTACGATCCCATTGATCTGGACAAATATCCGTACAACATTAACATTCTTTATTATTTCAACCATCAACATGGCATTCCTGTTTGTAAAAGCCATGACTTCCGGCGGACCAAACGGTGCATCTGAAGTTGCATTAGGCTTTATGTACAGCCAGAAAGACCAGGGATTATATGGATATAGTATGGCTGTAGGTGTTGTAATCTTCTTATTCTCCTTTGCACTTTCTGCATTGGTAAATAAGGTAACAAAACGTGAAGTATTGGAATTCTAAGGAGGATGGTTATGAATCAGAATAAAAATTCAGCTTCAAATGAACGTCTTTTTAAAGCGTTTGTTTATGTGGCACTTATTACCCTGGCCGTCGTCATTATTGTTCCGGTAGCATGGGTATTCATGGCATCTATTAAACAGAACAGCGAATTTTACGGAAACCCTTGGGCACTTCCGGCAGGTATTTACTGGCAGAACTTCGTAGATGCATGGAATTCAGCAAACATGGGCAGCTACATGATCAATTCCGTGATCGTTACAGCAATCGCATTAGTGCTTTTACTTGTGATCGCACTTCCGGCTGCATATTGTCTGTCCAGATTTGAATTTAAAGGCAGCAAATTCTTAAACACTGCATTTATGGCAGGTCTGTTTATTAACGTAAACTATATCGTAGTACCAATCTTCTTAATGTTAAGAGATGGAGACATCTGGTTAAGAAAGATTTTTGGAGAAGGTTTCCTGTTAAATAACTTAGTAGTGCTGGCTGTTGTTTATGCAGCAACTGCACTTCCATTTACGATCTATCTGTTATCAGGATACTTCAGAACTCTGCCTCATGATTATGAAGAAGCAGCATATATCGATGGTGCATCTTATAGCAAGGCAATGTGGAAGATCATTTTCCCTATGGCAAAACCTTCCATTCTTACGATCATCCTGTTCAACTTCTTATCATTCTGGAATGAATATATCATTTCCATGACATTGATGAGTTCAGCTTCAGGACAGAAAACATTACCGGTTGGTCTGTTAAACTTAATGCAGGCTCAGCAGTCAAAAGCAGAATACGGTATGATGTATGCCGGTCTTGTATTAGTAATGCTTCCTACACTGATCCTGTACATGTGTGTACAGAAACAGCTGACACAGGGTATGACTGTAGGCGGATTGAAAGGATAAGGTGACGGTATGAATTTTTGGAAAGAACATACAAAATTACGTGTGGTACTCATTGCACTCTTTTTCGTACTGGGAATCGCACTTGTAATCGGCGGCTGGAAAATGACAGGTCAGTTAGCTGGTCTTGGCATTATGATCGTAGGTGTGTTATGTCTGCTCGTAGCGTTGGCAATCTACAATAAACCTTTCGAAACAAAGAGCAGATAGGAAACATGGACAGTAACATAAATAAGGAGAAAGATATGACTGATAAAGTACTGAGTAAAGGTCGAGTTACAATTCCAACAAACTTGGACGTTGTTCCGGAAACCATTGAAATCTTAAACCGCTGGGGAGCAGATGCGATCCGTGACTGTGATGGTACAGAATTCCCGGAAGAACTGACAAAAGTCGGTGCAAAGATCTATTCTACATATTATACAACTCGTAAAGACAACGAATGGGCAAAAGCAAACCCGGATGAAGTACAGCAGTGCTACATCATGACAGGTTTCTATACTGCAACAGAAGATACACTGGCAATTCCGCTGATGAAAGGAATTTCAGATGAACTGTTAAAAGTAAACACAAACGATGACATCAAACGCTGGTGGGAAGTTGTTGACCGTACCACAGGCGAAGTTGTTTCTACAGATTGCTGGGGATATAACGAAGAAACAGGCTGTGTAGAAATCACAAAGACAGATGCATTCCACGAATATACTGTAAGCTTTTTAGCATACATTATCTGGGATCCGGTACATATGTACAATGCTACTACAAACGGATGGACAAACTTTGAACATCAGATCACATTTGATGTACGTCAGCCGAAAACTCATGAGTTTACAATGAAACGTCTGCGTAAATTCTGTGACGAACATCCATATGTAAATGTAATCCGTTATACAACATTCTTCCATCAGTTTACTCTTGTATTTGATGAACTGAAACGTGAAAAATTCGTAGACTGGTACGGATATTCAGCTTCTGTAAGCCCATATATCTTAGAACAGTTTGAAAAAGAAGTAGGATATAAATTCCGTCCGGAATATATCATCGATCAGGGATACTTTAACAACCAGTATCGTATTCCAAGCAAAGAATTCAAAGATTTCCAGGCATTCCAGCGTCGTGAAGTTGCAAAACTTGCAAAAGAAATGGTAGATATCACACACGAATGCGGAAAAGAAGCAATGATGTTCTTAGGCGATCACTGGATCGGAACAGAACCATTTATGCCTGAATTCAAAACGATCGGACTGGATGCAGTAGTAGGAAGTGTTGGTAACGGAAGTACTCTTCGTCTGATCTCTGACATTCCGGGTGTAAAATACACAGAAGGACGTTTCCTTCCATACTTCTTCCCGGATGTATTCCATGAAGGCGGAGATCCGGTTAAAGAAGCAAAAGAAAACTGGGTAACAGCAAGACGTGCGATCCTTCGTAAACCGATCGATCGTATCGGATACGGCGGATACTTAAAACTCGCTTTAGATTTCCCGGAATTCATCGATTATGTAGAAAGCGTATGTAACGAATTCCGTGAATTATACGAAAATGCAAAAGGAACAACTCCTCACTGCGTAAAAACAGTTGCAGTATTAAACAGCTGGGGCAAGATCAGAAGCTGGGGATGCCATATGGTACACCATGCTCTGTATCAGAAACAGAATTACAGCTATGCAGGTATCATCGAAGCACTTTCCGGTGCACCATTTGATGTAAGATTCATTTCCTTTGATGATGTAAAAGCAGATGCACATGTATTAGATGATGTGGATGTGATCATCAACGTAGGTGATGGAGATACAGCACATACAGGCGGATATTATTGGGAAGATCCGGAAGTGATCTCTGCAATCCGTGAATTCGTATACAATGGCGGTGGTTTCATCGGTGTAGGTGAACCTTCCGGACATCAGCATCAGGGACATTACTTACAGTTAGCAAGTATGCTCGGTGTTGAAAAAGAAACAGGATTTACACTGAACTATGATAAATACAACTGGGATGAAAATCCGGAACACTTTATCTTAGCAGATACAACAAAACCTGTAGATTTCGGTGAAGGAAAGAAGAGCATCTTCGCTTATGAAGGTACAGAAATCCTTGTACAGAGAGAAAAAGAAGTACAGATGGCTGTCAATACATTCGGAAAAGGACGTTCCGTATATATCAGCGGTCTTCCATACAGCTTTGAAAACAGCCGTATCTTATACAGAAGTATTTTATGGAGTGCTCATTCAGAAGAAGATCTTCATAAATGGTTCAGCTCTAACTTCAATGTAGAAGTTCATGCTTATGTAAAGAACGGAAAATACTGTGTAGTAA
>CAZWLV010000127.1:0-1956 GCA_964634715.1 uncultured Lachnoclostridium sp.
AGCACTTGACTTTTAATCAAGTTGTCCGGGGTTCGAATCCCCGATGTCTCATGAAAAAAAGAAGCTATTCAGCTTCTTTTTTTATTATGTTCTTTTCATATCTTTTCCAATGGAATATCCAATCCCAAAACAAGCCAGACCAAAACTGACGATGGAAATAAATTCGATCATATTCATTTGAAAATCCCCTTTTTGATTTTTATAGACGATTTGATATAGAAATGAGTAAGTAAATCGTACAGAATAATGTTTTCAATATAACAAATCAAAACTCTTTTTGCAACTAAAAAGCTTTTGTTTTTCGGAATCAGGATTACAAAAACATTGATAAAATTTAGGTTTCATGAAAATTCAGGGGATTTCTTGACATAAAACATAGGATTGCTGTATAATAAATTGCATATAAAGCGTTTTGGGGGACTGTTATGTGCAGTCCCCTTTTTTACGTAAATAGCGAGAAAAATTCAGCTGAAAAACCCACTTTGCGAGTTTTAACGTTATGAAACGTAAGCTACATAGTGCGTTTTAAAATGTTGTAAAAAAAGTTTAGAACAAAAGAATTAAATGAGGTATTTTTATGAAGTATGATGTGATCATTGTTGGAGCAGGACCGGGAGGTATTTTTTCAGCATATGAGTTAATGAAAAAGGAACCACAGTTAAAGATTGCTGTTTTTGAAGCAGGACATGCGTTAGAGAAGAGAAGATGTCCGATCGATGGCGATAAAGTAAAGTCTTGTATCAAATGTAAAAGCTGTGCGATCATGAGCGGTTTTGGCGGAGCAGGTGCATTTTCTGATGGAAAATATAATATTACCAATGATTTTGGCGGTACGCTTTATGAGTATATCGGTAAAACAAAAGCTTTGGAACTTATGAAATATGTTGACGAGATCAATATGGTATATGGCGGTGAGGGCACCAAAATGTACTCTACAGCAGGTACTAAATTTAACAAGATCTGCATGCAGAATAAATTAAAACTTCTGAATGCATCTGTTCGTCATCTTGGAACAGATATTAATTATGTCGTACTGGAAAATCTCTATAATGATATGAAAGAGCATATGGATTTCTTCTTTGATACACCGGTAGAAAAGCTGGAGATCGAAGGAAGCGGATATCGGATCCATGCAAAAGGAGAAACCTATGATTGTGACAAATGTATTGTCTCTGTAGGAAGAAGCGGCAGCAAATGGATGGAAACGGTATGTCAGGAACTGGAAATCCCTACAAAATCTAATCGAGTGGATATTGGTGTGCGTGTAGAACTTCCTGCGGTTATCTTTTCTCATTTAACAGACGAATTATATGAAAGTAAGATCGTATACCGTACGGAAAAGTTTGAAGACAATGTACGAACATTCTGTATGAATCCAAATGGAGCTGTTGTAAATGAAAATACCAACGGAATCGTGACAGTAAATGGTCATAGTTATGAAGATCCGGCAAAGCATACAGAAAATACAAACTTTGCTCTTTTAGTTGCAAAACATTTTTCTGAGCCGTTTAAGGACAGCAATGGTTATGGAGAAAGCATCGCACGCCTGTCCAATATGCTTGGCGGTGGCGTTATCGTACAGAGATTTGGAGATCTTGTACGTGGAAGAAGAAGTAATAAAAACCGTATCGAAGAAGGTTTGGTAAGACCGACACTGGCTGCCACACCGGGTGATTTAAGTCTGGTGCTTCCAAAACGTATTCTGGATGGTATCATTGAGATGATCTATGCATTGGACAAGATCGCACCGGGAACTGCAAATGATGATACTCTTCTCTATGGTGTGGAAGTGAAATTCTATAATATGGAAGTAGATCTCGATGAAAATCTTGAAACAAAGCATAAAGGACTGTATGTGATCGGAGATGGCAGTGGCGTTACACATTCTCTTTCTCATGCATCTGCAAGCGGTGTATACGTTGCACGTAAGATTTTAGAAGAAATGTAAGCAGCAGA
>CAZWLV010000127.1:2056-4460 GCA_964634715.1 uncultured Lachnoclostridium sp.
AGGTAATCTTTGGTTTACGCGAGCATCGATGAAAATCCTGTGTTTGTACAAGTATTTGAGGAGTACTGCGGTACCCCACGAAACTCGCAAAGCGTGTTTCTCATGGTTGGAGAGAAAACTGAAACACAAAAATAAAAAGATAATTTACATGTAAACTTTATGATTTACGTGTAAATTATCTTATATCTTTATAGGAAATTTCTCAAATCGCCAGAAATGGTGTATAATGAATTAAAAATAAAAGATGACATGACAAAAGAGCGAAGGTGTGACTCGCCATGACGTTGTTTATGAAGTTTTTTTGTTTCTAAAATGGCGGGAAAATACAGAATCTGCACGCTGCATTTAAGGAGTGCGAAGCAGTTGCAAACATGTTTTGTCGTGGTACTTATATATAATAGGGGATTAACGTAAGGAAACTGCAGGCAGATTTGGCGAGTATCGCGATAGTTTAAAAAGTTCGGGAAGCGTGTTTCTCTTAGTTTGTATAAACACTTATATGTATATGGCTGTTTTGTCAAAATAACAGGATCAACTGTAACTATAGAAATAAATGTAGGAAATGATTTATGGATCAGTATAGGAAAAAAAGAAAGCTATTGGAATTTGCCGGAAGTATGTTTCTGGCATCAGTATTGTTTTTGGTAATCTACAAATTCATACCGGTTGTATATTCTACCAATGATGATCGTATGATCGCGGAGATCGTATCTGGACAGTTTACCGGAACTCCGGAAAGCTATGGTATCCAGATGACCTATGGATTTACATGGTTTTTAAGCAGATTGTATCTGATCACAAGAAAATTCAACTGGTATGGAATCGTTCTGATCCTGTCGCAGATGTTTGCATTGGGTACGGTACTTTACCGTTTACAGAGTTTTTCAGAAAAGTATGTGGAGAAGATCGGTCTTTTATTATCTGCGATTGGGATCTATCTGGTATTATGGATCAAGGTATATGTGCAGATGACTTATACCACTACGGCAGCATTTGTAGGTATGGCAGCGATCTTTTGGTATGCAGCGTCAAAAACAGATGGAAAGAATATCCTGATGACGGGAATTTTAGCAAATCTTGCGTTTAGTATCCGTCCGAACATTTTTTATATGCTTCTTCCGGCAACAGGTTTGATCTATCTGTGGAAATTGATCGGAAAGAAAGATTTGAAAAAACTGACCATTGCATCGCCATTTATGATCCTGACAGTAACGCTTTGCTTGTTTTTGATCAATGCAGCAGCATATTCTCAGGGAGAGTGGAAAGAATTTAAGCAGTTTTTTGATGCACGTACGAAAGTGTATGATTATTATCATTTGGCTGATTATGAAACTTATCCGGAATTATATGAGCCGTATGGCATTACGGAAGAAGAATATAATCTGATGAAGGTATATGATTATACGGTTTTGGATGAGCTTCCAAAGGAATTTTTTCCGGAATATATAAAGGCGTATCAAAAGATGGAAAGCGATCAGGGCATTACATTTGTAAGTAAGACGAAAAATGCAGTTCGTACATTTTTCAGTGATCTGTGTTCTAATCAGTATGGGTTGAAAAACAGCAGTTTGTTTGTACTGTCGTTCCTGATCTTTCTAGTTTTGATGCTGAAAAAGGATTATCAGCTGGCAGGTTATCTGGGAGTTCAGCTTGCGGGGCTTTGTGTTCTGTGGCTTTATTTTACGTATTGGGGCAGAGCGATCGAAAGGATCCAGATGTCTATGAGCCTGATCCATTTGGCGGTACTTCTCCATGTATTATATGAATGGCAGAGTCAGGATCAAAAGAGAGTGTGTAGTTTGTTTTCAAAAAAACAGTCAGTGCAAGAGAACGCTGCCTGTGCATATGTAAGGGAAGATCTGCACAAAAAGGATCATAAAATGTGGATAAAGGCCTCAAAAATTCTGGGTATTGTGGTTATCTTCTTATTTGCAGGAAAGAATCTTTTGGTCTGCCGTTATGATAATATAGAAAAAGCAGACCGGTATGCAGATGCAGAAACGATCAAAGAATATTGTGCCAATGATCCGGACAGGCTTTATTTTATGGATATTGCTACGATGACGGAACTGTATGGAAGATTTTCTTTCAGAAATACAGAGCCGGAATATCTGAACTATATTTCGCTGGGTGACTGGACAGCATATTGTCCGCATTATGAGAAAAAATTGCAAAATCATGGAGTTACACGGACTGCGGAAGCAATTATGGAAGATCGGACTTATGTCGTGATGCTGCATAATTATCAGCTGAAATGCCTGAAAGAATATCTTAATGCAGAAGAAACGTGGACAGAAACGATCTTTGGTTCCGGGGAACTGCCTTATGCGGTTTATCAGTTTGATGCCGGATCAAAATAATGTTAGTTGAAGAACTGTATCGTAGACGGATTGCTGATGACAAG
>CAZWLV010000128.1:0-4458 GCA_964634715.1 uncultured Lachnoclostridium sp.
GAAGATGTGTTTGAGCGCTTCGAGTGCCAGTGCAGAAAGTCTTGCCTGACTGCCCTTTTGCTTATGTAAATCATCGCTTTCACAAATAATATCAAATAATTGATTCGAAGCTTTCCAATATGTGAGAAACCCTGTGTCTTCACAAGAAGATTGTTCTGTTTCTTTCGAAAGATCAAAGGTTTGCATGGCTGATCGGTGCCCGGAAATTTCATGATCATAATCGGCTCGAGTCTTTGGATTGCTTAAGATGCGATAAGCTTCCAAGATTTCCTGCATCTTTTTGGTTGTGTCAATCCCCTTACGCATGTTGACGTCTGGGTGATACCGCTTTGCAAGAAGATTCTTCGCGGCGGTGATCTCTTCAAAGGATGCACGCTTTGAAACCTTTAAAATATCATAATATGTTTGGTTCTCCATTTTATCCTCCCCTTATTATAAATGGAAATGAAACATATTTATCTTACGACAGAATCTAAAAGAAATCAACGAAAATAAAATTTTGAAAGTGTCAAGAAAAAATACTTGACACCTATAGAAAATTAGTATATGATAGCAAAGGTGAAAAAAATGAATGAAATTTTAGAACACGCGTTACTGTTTGATTTTTATGGGGAACTTTTGACGGAGCGTCAGAAAGATATCTACGGACAATTCATATATGAAGATTTGTCACTTGGAGAGATTGCAAGAGATGCTGGAATTAGTCGCCAGGGAGTGCATGACCAGATTAAGAGGTGTAATCAGACGTTAAGAGGATACGAAGATAAGCTTCATCTTGTAGAGAAGTTCATGAAGATCAAAGGTAAGATAGGCGAAATCGATAAACTTTTGGATGCATATGATAAAGAACATGCAGAAGAGACAATCTCGAATATCCGAAAGATATCGAATGAAATTATAGAGGAGCTTTAATATGGCATTTGATAGCTTAACTGAAAAACTCCAAGACGTATTTAAGAATCTGCGAGGCAAGGGACGTTTGACAGAAGATGACGTGAAAGAGGCATTGAAAGAGATTAAGAGGGCACTCCTTGCTGCGGATGTTAACTTTAAAGTTGTAAAAGACTTCATCAAAGGGGTTCAGGAACGTGCAATTGGGCAAGACGTTATGAATGGTCTGAATCCTGGACAGATGGTAATCAAGATTGTTAATGAAGAACTTGTGAAACTGATGGGTTCAGAAACAACTGAGATTAAATTCCAGCCAGGAAGTGCAATTACAGTGATTCTGATGGCTGGACTTCAGGGAGCAGGTAAGACAACTACAACAGCAAAACTTGCTGGGAAGTTTAAACTAAAAGGCAAGAAACCACTTTTGGTAGCCTGTGATGTATATAGACCAGCTGCAATCAAACAGTTGCAGGTGAATGGAGAAAAGCAAGGCGTGGAAGTGTTCTCTATGGGTGAGAATCACAAACCATCCAATATTGCAAAGGCATCCGTAGAGTATGCGAAGAAAAATGGCAACAATGTTGTAATCCTGGATACAGCTGGACGACTTCACATCGATGAAGACATGATGGCTGAATTGGAAGAAATCAAGCATACCGTTGAAGTACATCAGACGATTCTTGTGATTGATGCAATGACAGGTCAGGATGCTGTAAATGTTGCCAAAGACTTTAATGAAAAAGTAGGAGTCGATGGCGTGATCGTTACCAAATTAGATGGTGACACACGAGGTGGTGCTGCGTTATCAGTAAAGGCAGTAACTGGAAAACCAATTTTATATGTTGGTATGGGAGAAAAGCTTTCGGATTTGGAACAATTTTATCCGGACCGAATGGCGTCCAGAATCCTTGGCATGGGAGATGTGCTGACACTTATTGAAAAGGCAGAAGCAGAGATTGATGAAGAAAAAGCCAAGGAGATGACTAAGAAGTTAAAGAAGGCTCAGTTTGATTTTGAGGACTATCTAGAGAGCGTGAAACAGATGCGTAATATGGGTGGCCTTGGAAGTATTATGAGTATGATGCCTGGTCTTGGTGGCATGATGGGTGGCAAAGGCAAGATGAAAGGTCTTGACGACGAACAGACTGCGCAGGCAGAAAAAAACATGGCACGTATGGAAGCAATGATTTATTCCATGACTTTGGAAGAAAGAAGGAATCCAGATATTCTCAATCCGTCAAGAAAACATAGAATTGCCAGAGGTGCTGGTGTTGACATCAGCGAAGTGAACCGCATGGTTAAGCAATTTAATGAGATGCGAAAAATGATGAAGCAGTTTGGAAAGATGGGAAAACGAGGAAAAAAATTCCGTATGCCGTTTTAAGAGTGCAAGAGCACAGATGAGAGAGTGTATATCGCACAATGTGCGTTATATAAATATAAAAACAATAAACTATAATAAGAAAATTAATTTTATGGAGGAACAAAAACATGGCAGTAAAAATTAGATTAAGAAGAATGGGACAGAAGAAAGCACCTTTCTACAGAATCGTAGTAGCTGATTCAAGATCACCAAGAGATGGAAAATTCATCGCTGAAAACGGAACATATGATCAAACTTGCGAACCAAGTGTACTCAATGTAAAAGAAGAAGAAGCTAAAAAATGGTTAGCAACAGGTGCTCAGCCAACAGAAACAGTTAGCAAGATCTTCAAAATTGCAGGTATCGAAAAATAAGAATTGCCCTGGAGGTGACACTATGAAGGAATTAGTGGAAGTAATCACAAAAGCCTTGGTAGATGATCCGGAGAGTGTAGTTGTTAACGAACGCGAAGACAAGAAAACAACAGTTCTTGAAGTACATGTAGCTGACTCAGATATGGGAAAAGTAATTGGAAAGCAGGGACGTATTGCGAAGGCTATTCGTTCAGTTGTTAAAGCAGCTGCAGCAAAGGAAGATAAGAAGGTAGTTGTAGATATTATGGATTAACGAGAAGGACAATTCCTTTTCACTAGGGACAGGTCCCATATAGACCTGTCCTGTTTTAATATAAGGAGAATTTGATGGAACAGTTATTACAGGTAGGAGTAATTACACAGACTCATGGAGTTCGTGGGGAAGTGAAAGTATTTCCAACAACAGATGACCCAGAACGATTTTTAGATTTGAAAAAAGTGCTTCTTGATACAGGAAAAGATACCATGTCATTAGAGATTCAGAATGTGAAGTTCTTTAAGCAATTTGTAATCCTGAAGTTCAAGGGGATTGATAATATAAATGATATTGAACGATACAAAAGATGCCCACTTCTCATTGCACGAGAAGATGCAGTTGAATTGGAAGAAGATGAATTCTTTATTGCGGATATGATAGGGATGGCTGTAGAAACCGAAGATGGTAAAGCATTTGGTACATTAAAAGATGTGATGGAAACAGGAGCCAATGATGTCTATGTGATTGAAAGTGAAGAACATGGAGAAGTGCTTCTTCCAGCAATTAAGGAATGTGTATTGGACGTGAACATTGAAGAACAGAAGATGATCATTCATTTGATGGATGGGTTAGTGTAGAGGTGATAGAATGCAGTTTTACATTATGACTTTATTTCCAGAGATGGTAATGAATGGATTGAATACCAGTATTATTGGAAGAGCAGCCGCAAAGGGCTTGCTTTCTATTGAAGCGATTAATATTCGTGATTACGCATTTAACAAACATAATAGTGTAGACGATTATCCATATGGAGGCGGTGCTGGGATGCTGATGCAGGCAGAACCGGTCTATCAATGTTACCGTGCGGTTGAGGAGAAAGTTGGAAAAAAACCACGTGTAATTTACCTTTCACCACAAGGGAAAACATTTAACCAATCCATGGCGGAGGAGTTTGCTCAGGAAGAAGAATTAGTATTCCTTTGTGGTCATTACGAAGGGATTGATGAACGCGTACTGGAAGAAATCGTAACAGATTATGTTTCGATTGGAGACTATGTCCTTACGGGCGGAGAACTGCCATCTATGATCATGGTAGACGCTATCTCCAGGTTGATTCCAGGCGTACTTCATAATAATGCTTCAGCAGAATTTGAAAGTTTTCAAGATAATTTACTAGAGTATCCGCATTATTCCAGACCAGAGACCTGGCATGAGAAGAAAGTTCCGCCGGTGCTACTGTCTGGGCATCATGTGAACATTGAAAAGTGGAGAAGAGAGCAGTCCGTGATTCGAACAGCAAAAAATCGTCCGGATCTTTTGGAAAAAGCAGAATTAACGCAGAAAGAAAAAGAACTTGTGAAAGAAATCGTCGAAAAAGGAAAAGAAAGTCCTTGCAATGATATATAGAATGTGGTAGAATATAGCATGTTGTGAAGAAAAAAGAGATGGTCCTCTGATACAAAAGTATTAAGAACGTCCAATGAATGAGGAGGTCACACATAATGAACGAAATTATTAAAAACATTGAAGCTGCACAGCTCAAAGAAAAAGCACCAGAATTTAACGTTGGTGATACTGTAAAGGTTTACGGTAAGATTAAAGAAGGAAACCGTGAAAGAATTCAGGTTTTCGAA
>CAZWLV010000129.1:0-4446 GCA_964634715.1 uncultured Lachnoclostridium sp.
AAATCAGGGCATTGCCATAAAAATCGCAATGCCCTGATTTCCTGATAATCTTTTAATTTCCCCAGACCTCTTCTGCAATTTCTTTGACAAGTGCCAGCTTCGCCCATTGTTCATCCTCTGTCAGCTTGTTGCCGATCTCACAGGATGCAAATCCGCATTGAGGACTTAAATATAATCTGTCAAGCGGAACATATTTTGCTGCTTCATGGATGCGGGCGATCACCTGTGCCTTATCTTCCAAAACGGGAGATTTGGAGGTGATCAAGCCTAATACAACCTTTTTGTCATCAGCAACAAAACGAAGCGGTTCAAAGCCTCCGGAACGCTCATCATCAAATTCAAGATAAAATGCACTTGCATTTTCTTCTGCAAAAAGATATTTTCCGATCGGTTCATATCCACCGGAGGATGCCCATGTGGAGTGATAATTTCCCCGACATACATGTGTGGTAAGAACCAGATCCTCGGGCTTTCCTTCAATCGCAAGATTATTGAGACGCAAATACTGCGCTGCCACATCATCAACAGAAACGCTATCTTTCTGTCTGGCTTCCCAATATTTTTTGTCACAGAACATACCCCATGTACAATCATCAAACTGAATGTTACGGCATCCCGCCGCATAAAGCTCCGCAATTACAGTACGGTAAGCAGCCGCAATATCCTGAATCAGTTCTTCCGTATCGGGATAAAATTTTACGGTGTTTATACCGTTGTCTTCACGGAACAGCTCTGCAAGAAGCTGTGCAGGTGCAGGCATGGTCTGCTTAGCAACCGTATGCTCATCTTCAAATTGTTTTACAAATTTGTAATCCTCAACAAAAGGATGATTTTCTCCACTGATCTTTCCGGTAACAGCAATGGAACCGTGTGTTGTTTCTTCTCCATGGAAAAAATATCCGTGATCAAGCTCGATTTTTTGGATACCGTTAAATCCCCACATAAAATCAAGATGCCAGTAGCTTCTGCGGAATTCGCCGTCTGTGATGACATGATATCCTGCCGCTTTCTGTTTGGCGATCAGATCCGTGATCGCTGCATTTTCCACTTCACGAAGCTGTGCGGAATTGATCGCTCCTTTTTCATAATCTGCCCTTGCTTTCTTAACGGATTCCGGACGGAGAAAGCTGCCCACATAATCGTATCTGAAAGGTGAATTGTTTTTGCTCATTTGAATAAGCCTCCTTGTGTTTTGTTGTATCTATTTTGCTACAAGAAGGCTGTTATGTGTTAATACTTGTTTTTTATCATTTGTCATAGCTTTAAACTATGGCTGATATGTATCAATATAACTTTTTAAATGCTCAAGATATCTCTCGCTGACAGCGCTGAGTGGTCTGTCTGTAGGAGCAATGTAGCCGATCTCCATGATCTCATCACTTACAAGAGGGATCGCAACAATATTTGTTCCATTCAGATCGCTGCTTAAAATTCCCGATGAAATCGTATATCCGTCAAGTCCGATCAACAGATTAAACAAAGTAGCCCTGTCGGTCACTATAATACTTTTAGGGCTTTCCTCCGTACTGTGCAGCTCTTCCGAATAGTAAAAGGAATTGTTGATCCCCTGCTCATAAGTAAGTCTTGGAAATGATTTCAGATCCTCGAGGGTAACAGCTGTCTTTTGGGCAAGAGGATTGTCCCTGCTTACAAAAACATGAGGTGTGGCGGTAAATAACGGAACAAACATGAGGTCTGCGTTGTGAACGATCCGCAGGATGATTTCACGGTTGAACCTGCTCAAAAACAATACGCCAAGCTCACTTCGTGATGTGCGTACATCCTCGATAATGTCATGTGTTTTTGATTCCCGCAGAGTAAATTCGTATTTGTTTTCGCCATATTCCTGTACAAGTGCAACAAAAGCATTTACTACAAACGCATAATGCTGTGCGGATATGGAAAATACGCGCCGGATCGTCTCCTTCTGTTTATACTGCTGCTCCAGTAAATCAGATTGTTCTACCACCTGTCTTGCATAGGAAAGGAATTTTGAACCCTCCTCTGAGAGAAATACACCGCGGTTATTACGATAAAAGATCGTAATTCCCATTTCCTTTTCAAGCTCGGTAAGGGACTTTGAAAGACTGGGCTGTGCTACGAGAAGCCTTTGTGCGGCAGATGTAATGGAACCACATTCTGCAATAGCTATGATATATTTAAGCTGCTGTAAGGTCATATTTATTCTCCCGTTTTATGAATGAAGCTGTTTACATCAATGGTACTTTTAAAAAACAGCCGATAAACAGATCATTTTTACAAAAGTAAATCTGTTTACCGGCTTTATTACATAAATCAATGATTACAATTGATTCAGCTGATTAAATTTATTTTCCAAATTATCAGATACCTCACTGACCATAGATGCGGAGGCTGCAATTTCCTCAGTGCTGGCAGCAAGATTGTTGATTCTTTCGTTTACATCATCAACAATTTCCATCAAATGCTCGGCTTCCTGACTTAATTTTTCCAAAGCATCCACGATCTCTGCCTTGTTCTTGTTGCTGTCCATGGCAGTATTTTTACTGGATTCACTTAAGTTTTTAATTTCTGCCGCAACAACAGCAAAACCCTTACCTGCCTCACCCGCTCTTGCCGCTTCTATGGAAGCATTTAATGAAAGCAGATTCGTGCGATTAGCTACCGAGGTAATACTGTTATTATTTTCTTCCAGCTGCAGTAAAAGCTCCTTGATCATACGGAAAGAATTCTGCATATCATCACAAAAGCTTACAACATCTGCCATATGACTGCTGATACTGCTGCTTTCCTGTGCATTACTGTTATTACCGTTTACCATTTCTGAAATAGACTGGTTTAAGGCAGTAAATTCCTTCTCTGCTTCAGCAACCATTGCGCTGATCGCATTGTTTTTATCCGTAATTTCTTTATTGGCAGCTTCCATTTCAAGAGAAATCTGTTGTAACTGGACTTTTTCTTCCTCAACTGCATCCTTCACATAATGAATACAATTATCCGGAATATTACAATTATTATGGATAGCACACGCCATATCCTCACAGCTCGTATAACCGCAGGCGCTACAATCAATTTTGCGTTGTTCCGTACTTATTTTATTCATTGATTGAAAGATAGCTTCTAATTCCTGCGTATCCGGACGCCGGATCTCATTTCCTGCCGAACGATCTGTATACTTACGTCTGAAATCATCCGGATTTAAAAGCTTGAACTGATGGTTCAAAGCAGCGAGCCTCTGCTTTGGAGAACTCTTTTCCTGCCAGGGACTTCCTGCCTTTCTCTTTTTGGAAGCCGTTTTGATACGCTGTATCTCATAAAGAGTATCATCACCCTCAGCCTTTTGCTGTTCGATTCCCGTACCATAAAGACAACCCTGCGAGCAATTCAGTGCATCAACCATAAACGGAAGCTCTTTTCCGGCAGATACTCTTTTTGCATAGTCATTCAAAAAATGATATACATGTTTTTCACCCTCGATCTGACGTACAAAGACATCCTCTCCGCAAAACCAGTACACATTTTCTTTTAAACCACCCGGCATCGGATAAATAGAACCTAAACCATATTCGATCTCTGTATCAACAGCTTCTCCTTTGATATGATGCTTACGGGCATAATCCATAAGATGATCAAAGGTCACATTATAATTTACATAGCCCTCATTATTTGCATCATCAATTTCAGCCTTTTTGGCAATACAGGGACTGATAAAGGCAAGCTTATCCTGTACGTTCATATATTTACGAAGATAAATAGCCGCACACATCAGAGGGGACTGCACAGGCATCAGCTTAGGAAGTAATTCCGGAATATAACGTTCTATGTAATTTACGACGGCCGGACACGGCTGGGAAACACCACCTGTAAAATTATGCTCTGTAATATACCGGATATATGCCCATGTGGTAATATCAGCACCAAAGCTTACATTAATAATGTGGTTGACACCCATTTTTTTAAGTCCGCCAAGTATACTCTGATATTCATTCGGATAATTAGCTGCAAAGGCAGGCGCGATCAACAGTGAAATTTTTTGTCCCTTCTGTAAATCAGCAAAAAATTCCTCCGTATCATCATAATAGCTTCTTGCATTATGTTCGCAAGCATCGAAACAGGCACCACAGCCAATACATTTATCACTATCCACATCAATGATCATACGGCCATCTTTTTCTACAGCATGATTTGCCGTGATAACCGGACAAACAGATATACACTTATTACAACCGATACAGTTTTCATTCGTATATACATATCCCTTGTGTTGTTTACTCATAAAAGCTTATACCTCCATGTAAATTAAGTTATTGATCAACAATTCTAAACAGTATTTATCTGTATACTTAGTGGTTTGTTAAAATTATAACATAATCTTGATGGAAAGTATACTCTCTAATTTACGTTAAAATCTTTATGCCGTTACATAATACTTCGCCTGCTTATTCCACATCTTTGCATACTCTCCGT
>CAZWLV010000130.1:0-4417 GCA_964634715.1 uncultured Lachnoclostridium sp.
CTGCGACCTCCTGGTCCCAAACCAGGCGCTCTAGCCAAGCTGAGCCACACCCCGTGATGTGCTGACATCTTATTTGATGTCTGTCGTTTTTCTCTTGCGTTCCTCAACGCAAGACATATAATACAACAGACAAATACAAATGTCAACACTTTTTTTAATTTTTTTCAAAATTTTTTCAACGATTTTTTTACCGGATTTTCGACCGTTTTTTCGAATCAGCATTTGTTTCTCACAAACCAAGGATTCTTCTTTTATTCGTCGGCTTTTTCGGCTCTTTTTTACTCGTTTTATAAATATTTAATCTCGATCTCAGGTGTCTTTCCTTTTTCCAGATTCATTACCATATAACTCGGTCTTCCATTTCGTTGGCGCGGAAAAGTCAGACTGCCCGGATTTGCAACGATCATGTCCTCACTGATTTCCAGGGTTGGCTGATGTGTATGACCAAACAATACGATATCCGCACCATTTCTACGTCCTTCAGCTCTGATATCATCTGTTCCCCAATATACCGAATAACAATGTCCATGCGTCATGAAAATATGAAATCCTTCCAGTTCAAACTGCACTTCTGATTCCAGATCTGTTCTCCAGAAATCATTATTTCCTGCAATTATTTCCACCGGACATCCTGCCATAAGCCGGATCTCATCTTCAGACCCCTCTACATCTCCCATATGACAAAGAAATTCCGGCTTTTCCAGCCTGATCGCTTCCTCCAGCATATCATCTCTGCCATGGGTATCACTTACCAATAGTATTTTCATTTTTATTCCCTTACACTGCTTCCTTCAGTTTTTCTTTCATCATCTGAAGTGCTTTTCCTCTATGACTTAACTGATTCTTCAATTCCGGTGCAATTTCCGCCGTACTCTTTCCATATTCCGGAAGCATAAAGATTGGATCATAACCAAACCCGTTTTCTCCGCGTTCTTCATAACCAATCCGGCCTTCCATAGCAGCTTTGGTCTGTAAAATCCTTCCATCCGGTAATACCGCCGCAATCGCACATACAAATCGTGCCGTACGTTTTTCTTCCGGAATTCCTTCCAAACGTTCTATCAGATTATGATTTTTCACATGATAGGAAGTATCTTCTCCCATATATCTTGCTGAATATACTCCTGGTTCTTTATTCAGGGCATCGATTTCTAATCCTGAATCATCTGCCAGTACAATTTCCTGACAATGTTCCGCAACTGCTTTTGCCTTGATCAATGCATTTTCTTCAAATGTTTTTCCATTTTCTTCTGCATCTGTCGAAATTCCGGCTTCCTTCATCGACATGATCTCCATTCCAAGATCCGCCATGATCATACGGATTTCCCGCATTTTTTCTTCATTTCCTGTTGCAAAAATAATTTTCATAAATTCTCCTTTAACGTAAATCAGCATATGCTTTCAAACATATATTATAATTCTTCGTTTTTTCAACATATTCCCATCGATTTCCCTGAAAACTCAAATAACCTCTGCCATCTGAAAGATCCGCATTCTCTGACAATCCGTCTACCTGACATTCTACTGCCACCGGATATTTTGCATCTTTTGTCGTAAGTTTTACTACGATGGCAAAATCATTTCCTGCATCCACATCAAATGGTTCCGGAAGATCAACGGTATAATATCCTGCATCTTCCAAATATCCTTTTCCTAAATATTGTTTTACCATAAATGAATGCTCATTGGCAAATTGAGGAATCGCATAAATCTCATATTCTGTATCTTTGCCGGTTGTATAAAATCCGGCTGCTTTCACAGAAATATCTTCCGTCGGTGTATATACATTTGCAAACCATGCAGTTTCATCTTGATAGCCGATCTGTGCCGTAAATCCACACAGATCAGATTGATAGATTCTGTCATAATTATCCGGAGGATCGATCCTGCTGTAAACGATTCCGTAATCTCCAATATTCACATCCTCATAAGACACATAAAATGTTCCCGCATTGCCAAATTCTTCTCCCCAGCTGCTTAAACATAAAAAAGCACCATCTTCCGTAACATCTGCAAGAAACTTTTCCGCCGGATAATGATCATCCCAGCCAACGATGACAACTTCATGATTGCTTTTTTCTTCCCCTGTATAACAATAAGAATTATACTTTCTATTATAATAGGAAGAATCCAGAATGTATTGATCAAAATCCACATAAAGAGCTGATTCCACACCGCCATACAGATAGATCATTTTTTTGATCGCTGTATAATCTTTGGGCTCAGATTGCCTGATCTCCTGCACATGAACACAAGGCTCCAGCCCTTCCGGAGATTTTCCATCAAAAGGATCTTCCTCTTCCTTCACAGGTCCACTCCATGATAGCAGATAAGAAACGGGGACTGCATAAGAACCGCCGTTCTTAAATTCCTTTTTAAACGGATTATGATAAAGCAAATGATCGATCGAATATGGACCCATTCCATGCTCATCTTTCGAAGATTCCAGAGCAGATAATGCTGCAAATGCCCAACAGGTATTGGTATTTCCCTGATTACGCAAAACAGGCATCTGCTTGTCTTTTCTATAATCATAAGCATCTGGAAGTTCTATTTTCGCAGTTTCATATTTCTCATCCGAAATCATCTCTGAGTTTATCGAGAATGTCGTTGAATCTGCAGAAACTTCTGCGGCTTTCTCTGCTTTTTTTCCACAACCATTCATCAGACAGGCAGCAGTCAATATTCCAAGAAGCGGCAATATTTTTTTCATTATTATTTATTTCCTTTTGGAGGTCTTGGTCCCATAAACTGATACAAATATGTTTTCATCATTCCATTATAAATCTTTCGATTTTTATCAGCTTTTCTTCCGATATATTTTTCTGCATCTTCATAAGACGTAATCATATACATTGACCAGCTGTCCAGATTTTTAAAACTTTCTCCAATTTCACTATAAAGTTTTGGCAGATTTTCTTTTTCCTCAATCCTTTCACCATATGGAGGATTTGTAATAACAAAACCATATTTTTTCGGATGACGCAAATCTGCCACGGCACGCTGCTGAAAATGAATCATATGATCCACTCCGGCATCTTTTGCATTCTGTCTGGCTATTTTTATCATTGCCGGATCGATATCATATCCCTGAATGTCTACGGAAACTGTATCATCAATGATATCATTTGCTTCATCTAAAACTTCATACCACATCTTTTTCGGGATCAGATTCGTCCATTTTTCAGAAGTGAAGCTTCGATTCATCCCCGGTGCCATATTGGCTGCCATCATTGCTGCCTCGATTGGAAATGTACCGCTTCCACAAAACGGATCAACCAAAATACGATCCTTTTTCCAAGGTGAAAGCATGATCAATGCTGCTGCCAACGTTTCTGTAATCGGTGCTTTACTGCTCAAAAGACGATAACCACGTTTGTGAAGCGAAACACCCGAAGTATCCAGCCCAACTGTCACTTCATCTTTCATAAAGGTGACACGGATCGGATATTCTGCTCCCGTTTCCGGACACCAGGATACGTTATATACCTGCTTCATACGATCCGCAATTGCTTTTTTCATGATCGACTGGATATCTGATGGACTGAACAGTTTACTCTTAATAGATGCCGCCTTTGCAACCCAAAATTTTGCATCCTGCGGAAGAAATTCTTCCCATGGAAGGGCTTTTGTATTTTCAAATAATTCATCAAATGTCTCAGCTTTAAATTTTCCTACTTTTAAAAGAATTCTTTCCGTTGTTCTAAGAAATACATTGGCTCTTGCGATTCCGTCTGCATCTGCTAAAAAAGTAACTTTTCCATCTTCTACCTGACAGATCTCATAACCCAGATCCTGTATCTCCCTTTTTAATACGGATTCCAGCCCAAAATGGCATGGAGCGATCAACTCATATGTTTTCATTCTAATTTCCTCATTTTCTATTTTCACGGACACTCCATCACTGTATTGATATTCAGATGAAGAGTTACCTGCGATCTTCTAGCTCAAAAAACTTTTCCATTGCTTTCTGTGATCACCTACACAAACATCTTAACGGCATAACTTTTCTCTGTCAATGAAAATAAGCTTCAATTCCTCCAACAACGGATCTTGCATCGTAGCCCATTTCCTTTAATTCATTCGCCGCTTTTAAACTCAGACCTCCTCTGTCACAATATAAGATCAATGTGCGATTTCTCAATAATTTTACCTGCTGAAATAATCGTTCATAAGGAATGCAGACTGCACCTTTGATATGCTTTTCACGAAATTCCTTTGGACTTCGTATATCAATAATGACATATTCATTTTTAAACGCATAACGATTCACTTCTTTTGCTGAAACAAGCTGATTGTCCATGAATTGCCCCCGGTTCATTCTCTTTATAGTCTATGTCTGTAACCTTTAATTTGTGCAGTTTACAAAATATATTTTGTTTTACAACTTAATCATCATTTCTTTCAATCGAATTTT
>CAZWLV010000131.1:0-4361 GCA_964634715.1 uncultured Lachnoclostridium sp.
ATCGTCATCGGAGGCAGTCATAGTTCTAATACGCAGAAGTTATTCGAGATTTGTAGAAAAGAATGTGAAAATACTTATTATATCCAGAAACTGGAAGATTTGAATATGGAAGATCTGAAAGGAATGGATTGCGTAGGTATTACCGCAGGGGCTTCCACCCCAAACAATATTATTGAGGAGGTTCAAAAACATGTCAGAATTAAGTTTTGAACAGATGTTGGAAGATTCATTGAAAACTATTAGAACAGGAGAGGTTGTCGACGGAACAGTTATCAGCGTTAAAGAAGACGAAGCTGTTTTAAATATTGGTTACAAGTCTGACGGTATTCTTACAAGAAACGAATACACAAACACTGCAAATGTTGACTTAAGAACATTGATCAACGTTGGCGACACTATGGAAGTAAAAGTTCTGAAAGTAAACGATGGAGAAGGACAGGTTCTCTTAACATATAAGAGACTTGCAGCAGAAAAAGGTAACAAGAGATTAGAAGAAGCTTTCGAAAACAAAGAAGTTTTAACAGCGAAAGTTTCAGAAGTATTAGCAGGCGGCTTAAGCGTTGTAGTTGACGAAGCTCGTGTATTCATTCCTGCAAGTCTTGTTTCCGATACTTATGAAAAAGATCTGACAAAATATGCAGATCAGGAAATCGAATTCGTGATCAGCGAATTCAATCCAAAGAGAAGACGTATCATCGGTGATAGAAAACAGCTTCTCGTTGCTAAAAAAGCAGAATTACAGAAAGCATTATTCGAAAAGATCGCTGTAGGTGATGTAGTAGAAGGTACTGTTAAAAATGTTACAGACTTCGGTGCATTTATCGATCTTGGCGGAGCAGACGGACTTCTTCACATTTCTGAAATGTCATGGGGAAGAATCGAAAGCCCTAAAAAAGTATTTAAAGTTGGCGATGTAGTAAAAGCTTTCATTAAAGATATCAACGGAACAAAGATCGCTCTTTCTATGAAATTCGAAGATGAAAACCCATGGAAAGATGCTGATGTAAAATACGCTGTAGGAAACGTAGTTGAAGGCAGAGTTGCTCGTATGACAGACTTCGGTGCATTCGTAGAATTAGCACCAGGTGTAGATGCACTTCTTCATGTTTCTCAGATTTCCAGAGAACACGTTGAAAAACCAGCTGATGTATTAAACATCGGTGATGTGATCACAGCAAAAATCGTTGACTTTAACGAAGAAGATAAGAAGATCAGCTTAAGCATCAAAGCTTTAGCAGCAGCAGAACCGGTAGAAGCTCCAGAAGAAGACGCTGACGTTGCTGATGTAGATGTTGATGCAGTTGCAGCAGAAGTTGAAGAATAATTCAGTAATACTTAATGAAAAATTTCGGGGCATACGTTTGTATGCCCTGATTTTTTTAGAAGGGATCTATGTGTATGGCACATTTTACTTTTTATGGCGGAATAGAACTGCAGGAACATAAGGAACGTACAAAAAATCTTGCGATTCAGGAGTTTCTTCCGGGAAAAACTCTGGTATTTCCGATGATGAATCAGGAAAGACCGGTAGTGGTTCCGGGAGAATATGTGCTGGCAGGACAGTTGCTGGCAAAATCAGAAGACGGTTCTATGTCCAGGATCCACTCTTCTGTATCAGGAATCGTAAAAATGATCGAAAAACGCATGACAGACTGCGGAGAAGCATTTGACAGCATCATCATCGAAAATGATGAGAAATATAAAGAAGTAGATTTTGGTGAATTTGTAGAAGCGGATGATCTGGAAAATCAGCAGATCCTTAAACGGATTTTAAATGCAGGCGTTTATGATTCTGTAAGCGGCAGCATGATCTATCCAAAGCTGAATGTAAAAGAACCTCAAAAAATACGTCATATTATCGTGAATTGTGCAGAATGTGAACCGTATCTGACATCGAAAAACAGATTGGCGGCAGAACGTCCGGAATGGATCGTAGAGGGACTTCGGATCTTATTAAAACTGTTCCCGAATGCAAAAGGAATTCTGGCGATAGAAAACGGACAGCAGGAAGCGATCACAGCACTGCAGAAGATTTTGGCAGATTCAAAAAAGATGAAGATCATTCCGATGAAACGAAAATATCCTCAGGATATGGAAAGAATGCTGATCTATACTTGTACGGGAAAAGTGATCAATGCTTCGAAAACAGCAGAAGATGCCAGATGTATCGTGACAGGTTCTGATACTGTCTATGCAATCTGTAATGCTGTAACTTTTGGAAAACCAATGTATAAACGTTTGGTTACGATTTCGGGAGAATGTGTGAACAGTCCGAAAAATGCAGAAGTATTTTTAGGTACACTGCTTTCGGAACTGGTAGATCATGCAGGAGGTCTGACGGAAACTCCGGATCAGATTATTTGCGGCGGTCCGATGACAGGAAAACTGGCAGGAGATTTTACTGCTGACAGTGACGAAAAATCTGTAATGACAGGGAAAGTACCGGATCTTCCGGTTACAAAGGATCTTTCTGCGGTGTTATGTTTGAAAGATGAGAGAAAACAAACATCCGGCGGAAATTGTATTGGCTGTGGCTATTGTGTTGATGTATGTAATGAACAGCTTTTGCCTGTCAGATTAATGAATGCATCTTTAGAAGGAAAAAAAGAGCAGTTTCTAAAACTGGGCGGTATGGAATGCTGCGAATGCGGAGCATGTTCCTATATCTGTCCGGCAAGAAGGGAATTGACTCAAGAAATACAGAAAATGAAACATCAGATAATTTCAGAAAGAAAAACAGAAGGAGCGTAAAAATGGAAGAAAAAAACGATAAAAGAAACGCTCCTTATATCAAAAGCCGGATGACAACGGCAAAGATCATGCAGATGATTCTGCTGGCTTTGCTCCCGGCGGGAATTTATGGAGTGTGGCATTTTGGAAAAAATGCAGCAATGATCATCGCAGTTACCTGTATTTTTGCAGTGATGACAGAAGTTGTATTTGATAAAGCAGCAAAAAAACCGGCAGCTGTAAGGGAACTTCGAGGTCTTGTGACCGGGTTGCTCATGTCGTATTGTCTGCCGTCTTCTGTCGCATGGTATGTTGCAGCATCCGCAGGGATCGGCTGCATTCTGGTCATGAAGCTGAGTGAACATTTCTTTCATAGAAATGTTGTAAGTCCGGTGATCCTGACGAGACTGCTTTTGATGTATGTTTATCATTGTCAGATGTCAGATTACGTTTTAGACGGTCTGACGATGGCAACACCGCTTGCAGTAATGAAAAATGAAGGCGTGGTAGATACCTTGTCCATGATCATAGGAAATACCGGCGGCTGTATCGGAGAAACTTCAGTACTGCTGCTTTGTGCAGGTGCGATCCTTTTGATCTTATGTGGGATTATGGATTTTAGAGTATCCGGAATGTATCTGTTTTCTTTTTCGGCTTTTATGGCCGTTTTCGGTGGTCATGGCCTGAGTTCCTATTATCTGACGGCTCAGCTTGCCGGAGGAGGACTGATGCTGGCAATCTGGTTTATTGCACCGGCATATTCTACATTGCCGATCACTAAAAAAGGAAGATGGCTCTATGGAATCCTGCTTGGTGTATTGACAGGGATCTTCCGTTTATTTGGAAATGCACCGGAGACGCTCTGCTATGCGATCCTGATCGCAAATCTTTTTGTTCCGGTGATTGAAAAAATGACGATCCGTCGTCCGTTTGGTGTAGAGAAAGGACAGTTATGATTGCGTTTTTAAAAGGAACGATTGAAGAAAAGAGTGAAAAAAGTATTTTCTTAGATGTGAATGGTGTAGGATATGAGATTTTTATGCCGATGGGAGGCAGTGTCCAGACACCGGGGATTGGAGAAGATGTAAAGATCCATACCTATCTTCAGATCAGTGAAAACGGGATTGGTTTATATGGTTTTCTGACAAAAGATGAGTTAAACATCTTTAAACTGCTGATCACGGTTAACGGGATCGGTCCGAAAGGTGCAGTGGGGATCCTTTCTGCTATGACGGCAAATGATCTTCGCCTTGCAGTACTCTCAGAAGATGATAAAGCAATCGCAAAAGCACCGGGGATTGGTGCGAAAACAGCGAAAAAAGTCATTTTGGAATTAAAAGATAAGCTGCATCTGGAAGATGCTCTGGAAGAAATCGCAGTGTCTGCGGAAGAAACTGTATCCGGAAAAGGTATGAGCGACGTTCATAGTGAAGCAGTTCAGGCACTTGTTTCTTTAGGATATTCGAATTCTGATGCACTGAAGGCAGTAAGACTGGCAGATGTGCAGGAGGGAGCATCGACGGAAGACATACTGAAAGCGGCATTGAAACAATTTGCGTTTTTATGATCAACCAGCGAAGATCAGCTGAGATAAAAAATATGTAATTACAGGAAGTAATCCATGAAAAAGA